>NZ_JBSFET010000020.1:0-99783 GCF_053594575.1 Streptomyces sp. NPDC001880 | reverse complement strand
GCCGCCGCTCGCGCGAGGGCGGCCGCGACAGCCACGAGGAGAAGCGCAGGCAGGGCCTCACGCAGCCGTTCGGCCACGGCGCCGGACCCGAGGATGGGCTTCATCGCCCGCGCCGTCGCCGTGAGGAGGACGGCTGCGGACAGGCCCGTCAGCAGTTGGCACCCGACCAGCAGCCGCACCGCCCGGCGGTCGGTCCGCCACGACAGCCGGGCGATCCGGTGCAGGACCTTCGGGATCTGTCCGCACATCTTCCGGAAGGAGACCTCGGCGAGCGGGTTGACCGCGTACTGCCCGCTGTAGCTGAACTCCGCCGGAGGCGGTGGTGTCGGTTCCGCCGTGAGCTGCTGTTTCTCTGTTTCGGTCGAGGTCAACTGAGCTCCCTGGAAGGTTGTTCGGGCATGTCATGGAGCTCAACGACCGGGCAGACCTTTCGAACACATGTGTTTGAGACGCGATGGAATCCGCATGGCAGAGCGAGAAACGGAGCATGCGGGATGCACCGACCGTTGTCGCGCGCGGAGGCCAGTCGGAGCGATCTTGGCCGAAACGCCGCTGACTCCCCCGCCCTTTCCTCGGACGACCAGGGTGCTTTGATGCCTCCGTGCATCTGCGTCATTCGGTCCGCGCGGTCGTCCTCGACGAGGACGACCGCATCCTGCTCTGCCGGTTCACCATTCCGGGACCGGAGAAAACGGTGGTGTGGGCGACCGTCGGCGGCGGGATCGAGCAGGGCGAGACACCTCTTGCCGCACTCCGCCGCGAACTGCGGGAAGAGGTGGGCCTCGTGGTCACCACCGATCCGCCACATGTATGGCACCAGGAGGTGGTGGCGCCAGGGTGCGCGGCGGGCTACGACGGTGTCGTCAACGACTACTTTCTCGTACGCACTACCGGATTCAGGCCTCGCGGAACGCTGTCCGACCGGGAGCTCGCCGCCGAGAACATCAGCGGGCTGAGATGGTGGCACCTGCCGGAAGTCGCCGGTTACGACGGCCCCGATCTCTTCTCCCCGCGCGACCTGGCGACGCCTCTGACGGCATTGATCACCTCTGGCGTTCCCGCCGGACGACCTGTGAGGCTGGGCCTCTGAGCAGAAGGTCCGTTCACGTGTGCCCCGGCCCGGCCCGGACACGGATCCGCAGCGCGGTTCAGAACCCGAGCCAGGCCCCTTGCACACCCTGCTGCCCCCTCCCGGCCGGGTGCAGTCGCACACTCCCCGACCGAAGAGCCGCCGCAGCCGGTGCCACTCCGCGTCGGTCCGGACGACGCCGCAGGAGACGCGTTGTGCCTCCGTCGTCCGGGTTGCACCCTTCCCGCAGCCCGTCGGCTCCGCCCGGACGATCTCGCAGACGGGTGTCCCCGGCGGGTGCGTCGTCCGGACAGGCGTCGCGGACCTGCAGGCCCTTTGCAATATCCGCACTCGCCTCACCCAGGGCGAACCGATCCGCAGCTTGGAGCCGTACCCCTCGCGGAACTCCTGCCGCTCGGCGGGCAACCCACTCCTTGTGGCTACCTCATGCCCCGGTGACACCCAGCAGGTGACCAGCCGTCAGCTTCTGCGACATCACGACACCAACCTCATTCATTGTCCGAACATGACAATCACTCGCTCTCGATTCAGTCACCCATTACACTCACTTCCCTTCTGAACACTGGCATGATCCTCACGAGAGTAAGTCAGGGACTATGTAGCATTTACACAATTCAGGAGGCTCGTGTGACCCGTAACGGTCGTGTGCTGGTGACGGGCGTCGGTGCGATGACGCCACTGGGAGCCGATGCGCCGTCGTCGTGGTCGGGGCTGCTGGACGGTAAGTCGGGGGTGCGTTTCCTGGAAGAGGAATGGGCCGCGGACCTGCCCGTACACGTTGCGGCCGGGCTCACGGTGGACCCTGCCTCCCTCCTCCCGAGGGCCGAGGCCAGGAAGCTGGACCGCGGTGAGCAGGTCGCCACTCTCAGTGCGCGCGAAGCCTGGCAGGACGCCGGTGCTCCGCAGGTCGATCCGGAACGATTCGCCGTCGTCATCGGTACGGGGACCGGTGGTGTCCTCACCACGCTGGGGCAGGACGACGTCTTCGAACGCGCCGGGATTCGCAGGCTGTCACCGTTCACGGTCCCCATGCTGATGCCCAACGGGCCGGCTGCTTGGGTGAGCATGGACCTGGGCGCGAAGGGAGGCGCCAGGACTCCGGTGAGTGCCTGTGCGTCCGGGGCGGAGGCCCTCGCGCTGGGGCAGGATCTGATCCGCAGCGGGCGGGCGGACGTGGTCGTCGCAGGTGGGGTGGAGGCATGCCTGCACCCCTTCACCATCGCGGCATTCGCCCAGATGAAGGCCCTGTCGACACAGTCCGTGGACCCGGAGACCGTGTCCCGCCCGTTCGACGTCAATCGGTCCGGGTTCGTCATGGGCGAGGGCGCGGGAATGATGGTGCTCGAACGCGCCGAATTCGCCCGGGCCCGCGGAGCACGCGCCTACGGCAAGCTGGCCGGCAGTGCCGTGAGTTCGAGCGCGAACCACATCACGGCCTCCGACGCGGAGGGCCAGGCCTTCGCCATGGAACTGGCTCTGCGCGACGCCGGCCTGGCCCCGGCGGACATTGGCGTCGTGCACGCCCACGCCACCTCGACCGAGTCCGGTGACCTGGCGGAAGCCGAGGCGATCGGCCGGGTGATCGGCAGCCACGCCGCGGTGACGGCGACGAAGTCGATGACAGGTCACATGATGGGCGCGTCCGGAACGGTTGGTGCCATGGCCGCTCTGTTCGCGCTCAGGGACGGCACCGTGCCGGCCACGCGCAACCTCGACGAAATCGACCCGCGCGTGGAACTGGACGTGGTGCGCGGTGAACGGCGCACCGGTCAGTGGTCCGCTGCGCTGGCCAACTCGTTCGGGTTCGGCGGACACAACGTCAGTCTCGTCCTCACCAAGTGACGACGAGACCTTGACCGCCACGCCGGGCGACATGGGACTCTCGGACCCGGCTGCCGCCCGCTCGTGATGTCGTGTCGTTGCTCAGACCGGCCTGACCACCGGGCCGGTCACGACATCACGGGTTCAACCTCAGTAGTCTGAGCGATTGTGAACAGACGGCGGCGTAAGAAACTGTCAACGCGTCTCGTTGAAGCGGCCACATTCGGCGACTGCACTCGGATCAACGCTCTGCTGAGAGCCGGGGCCTGCCCGGAGGCCGGCAATACCGAGGGCACGACACCTCTGTACGCCGCATCAGTCCACGGAGCCGCCGACAACGTCCGCTGCCTGCTGACAGCCGGAGCCTCTCCCAACACCGAAAGCGGACACGGCGCGGAAGGAACTCCCCTGTGCGCGGCCGCGTGCTGGGGCCATACCGAAACGGTGCGTGCGCTCCTCGCCCACGGCGCCGATCCCGATCTCCGCGAGGATCACGGCATGGGCCGTTCACCGCTTCAATGGGCGATGTCCGGGCCCCACCCCGAGACGATCGCCGTGCTTCTCGCGGCAGGCGCCCATCGCAACCACAGCTGAGGAACCTGATTTCCTGCTCGGCGGTGGCTAATGGATCTTGATCCAGTAGCGTCGTGCGGCGCCGCACTCGGTGTCTCCGACACCTTCCAGGACGCCCCCATGACGCTCGATCGTCTGCGCCGAGGCGACGTTGTCGATCGCGCAAACAAGCAGTACCCGGTCCAACCCGAGCCCCCGGGCCTCGTCGAGCATCCGGCCCAGCGCCCAGGTGGCCAGTCCGCGCCGACGCGCGGAGGGCCGGATGCCGTAGCCGATGTGGCCGATCTCCCACACGATGTCGAGCCCGTACCTCAGAGCGATCCCACCGAGCACCCTGTCGTCCTCGACGATCCATCGGTGCACGCAGCTCATCCTGCGGGCCCGCAGCGGCCTCGCCGGATTCGACTCGGCGGCAAGCCGTGCCACCCAGGCCGCGAACCCCGCCGGCGAATCGACCTCGTCGGTGGATGTCAGTCCGAACCCGTCCTCGTGCACACCGGGCCCCCACTCCTCATGTGCTTCGCGCCAGGCGGAGTACAGGCGGACCGTCGGTGCGATCAGTTCAGGCACACGACGACGGTACCTGTGCGGACGGTCAAGATCTACATCCGGAACCGGCCGCCGAGACCTCCGCGATGCCGCGCGCTACGCACTCGGAGAACGGATGCCCGCGCCAGTCTCACGGGCCGGCACGTCCAGCCGACACCGGTGCCTCCACCAGCAGTCGCCCGGAAAGCGGTCGGTATCCCAGCGATCGGTTCACCGCTGTCATGGGCCGGTTCTCCTGGTTGACGGTCGAAGTGACGGCGCGGACTTCAGGGAAGCGATCGTGGAGTTGGATGGCTTGTTCGGCCTTGATCCATCGAGCCAGTCCTTGTCCTCGATGTCCGGGCAGGACAGCGGTGTCGTGCTGGTCGGCCACGGGGCCACCGCCCGCCGGGACGGTGGCCACCGTAGCGGCGACGACCTCGCCGGAGGCTGAGTGCACGGCAGCGCTCACCATCAGTTGCTCACCGCCTGCGGTCATCGCCGCCTCCCACGCGCGTACCGCAGCGGTGTCCCACGTCCGGGACGGCATCTGCAGCGCGGCGCCCGGGGCATCCAGCACATGGCCCATGACCCGCCCGAAAAGGGCGGCCAGTTGCTCGGGTGCCGGTCCGATCCAGCGCACCGGCCGGTAGGCGGAAGGCAGGCACGCCACCAGTTCCCGGCAGCGTGCCAGGACCCGCTCCTCGTCGAGCCGCTGTTCTTGAAGCTCCAGGCTCAGCACAACGCGTAGACCGGGAACGGTGCGGGCGAAGGACTCACCGGTGGCACCGGCCAGCACCGTGCTCTGCAGCCGGTCCATCCCGGCCTCACCAGCGGCCCGCACGGCTTCGAGAAGCAGCGCGGTGCCGATGCCGTTGCTGCGGGTCGGCGGCGCGACGAACAAGCGGAGGAAACCAGTACCTGGTTGGTGCGACTGCGGCCGCAGCTCCGCGACTCCACTGACCGCGTCGCCGGATTCGCCGCGAGCGGCCCAGCGCATCGCCGGTGGCTCCTCAGCCAGGAGCCGCTCGGCCAGAGCCGATCGCGGCACCGAGCTTCCGGACGACTCCCTGTAACCGTCGCTGAACACCGCACACCAGGCAGCGAGATCAGCTGCGGCCGCGTACCGCGGCAGGAAAGGTTCCACTGTCACTGTGATCACCACAGCACTGTGACAGGGCGCACGTCCAGTCGCAGAGGACTTACGGAAGCACACCGGCCGACACCTTCTTCTCCGAGGCCTTCGCCTCCGTTCCGCTCACGGCGGTCTGCGCCGGTCCCGAGGTCACCGTGACCGAGGCGCCGCGCTCCTGGGAGGGTGCGGTGCGGGCGCTGCGGTTCGCGGGGACCTCGCGCTCGGACGTGGGCCTGGCTCCGGTGGTGGACAAGCCCGTGAGACCCCGGGGGCCGCTCGGCGGACGGTGGGCCGCTGCCGGCACAGGACCTCACCGGGCGGTCACCGAATCTCTCTGCGTGGAGGGGACGGCGTACCCGGCCTCGGCGCACGAGACGCCCTGAGCGGCTCACCGGGTCATAGCGGGCGGCGGGGGTGGTCCCCCGCCGCCCGCAGAATTTTGCAGTACGCGCAAACTTGCATAGCATGCACTTCATGAGTGCCGCCGATGTTCCCCTCGGGCTGCGTGAACGCAAGAAGCGCGCGACGCGTGACGCCCTGGCCGACGCGGCGCTGCGCATGGCCGCGGACCGCGGCATCGAGAACGTGACCGTGGAAGCGGTCACCGACGCGGTCGGCGTATCCGTGCGCACGTTCTTCAACTACTTCCCGTGCCTTGAGGACGCGATCACCCGTCCCGCCCAGGACAACGCCGAGCGGACCCGTCGGGCGGTGCTCAACGCGCCGGACGAACTCACGGCGCTCATCGCCCTGCGCGAGGCGATCGGCCAGGAGCTCGCCCACATCGAGGAGGACCACGAACGCTGGGAGCTCCAGATGATAGTGCTCAGGAGGAGTCCCTCGCTGCTGTCCGGCTTCCTGGCCGCCCGGGGCGCGGACGAGCGCGCGCTGATCGCCGCCGTGGCCGAACGACTGGGCCAGGATCCCGAATCCGATCTCCATCCCAGGCTTCTCGCACACGTGGCGACCGCCGCCGTACGCGCCGCCGTCGAGCTCTGGGTGGCCTCCGGCCGTACTCGTACGTTCCAGAGCATCTACCACGAGGCGTTCGCCTCACTGGCCGCCGGTCTGAACGACTGAAGCGCATCCCCGGGCCTCCACCGGGGGCTTGCGGCCGATCACCCCGACCATCCGATCAACCGAAAATCCAGAGAATGAGGAACGCCGGCCGATGAGCGCTGCCGTCACACCCGAAACCGGTACCGCCGGTGCGCCCGAGGGGGCCGCACCAGCCATGACGCGTCGTCACATACTCCAGGCCATGTCGGGCCTGATGGCCGGCATGTTCGTGGCCATCCTGGCGTCCACCGTGGTCTCCAACGCACTTCCCAGGATCATCGCCGATCTGCACGGCAGCCAGTCCTCGTACACCTGGGTGGTCACCGCCGAGCTGCTGGCGATGACGGCGACCGTTCCGATCTGGGGCAAGCTGTCCGACCTGTACGACAAGAAGCTGCTCATCCAGCTGTCCCTCTCGATGTTCATCGTCGGCTCGCTCGTCGCCGGCTTCTCGCACAGCGTCAGCCTGCTCATCGTGAGCCGTGTGGTGCAGGGCATCGGCGCGGGCGGCCTCACGGCGCTCGCCCAGGTCGTGATGGCGGCGATCATTCCGCCGCGTGAACTCGGCCGCTACTCCGGCATCTTCGGCGCCGTGTTCGCCGTCGGCACCGTCGCGGGACCGCTCATCGGCGGCGTGCTCGTGGACACCTCCTGGCTGGGGTGGCGCTGGTGCTTCTTCATCGGTGTGCCGTTCGCGCTGCTCGCGATCGTGTTGCTCCAGCTGACCCTGAAGCTGCCCACGGTCCGCCGGGAGGTGAAGATCGACTACCTCGGCGCCCTCCTGATCATGAGCGGGGTCAGCTCACTGCTGCTGTGGGTGACCCTCGCGGGCAACCGCTTCGACTGGGCTTCGTGGCAGACCGCCGCACTGGTCACCGCCGGTGTGGTCCTGCTGGCCGCCGCGGTGCTGGTCGAGTCCAAGGTCCAGGAACCGATCATCCCGCTGGACATCTTCCGCAACCGCACCGTAGCGCTGACGACCGTGGCGAGCCTCCTGGTCGGCGTGGCCATGTTCGGCGGCACGGTGTTCCTGTCCCAGTACTTCCAGATCTCGCTCGGCAAGACGCCGACCGTCGCGGGCCTGATGAGCCTGCCGATGATCCTCGGTCTGATGATCTCCACGACGGTCGCCGGGCAGATCATCTCCGCCCGGGGCAAGTGGAAGGGCTTCCTGATCTCGGGCGGCATCATCATGACCGCGGGCATGTGTCTGCTGTCCACGATCAGCGCGGACTCCTCGTTCGGGCTGCTCAGCGTCTACATGGCGGTGCTCGGCGTGGGCGTCGGCATGCTGATGCAGAACCTGGTGCTGGCAGCTCAGAACGACGTACCCGCGTCGGAACTCGGCGCGGCGACCTCGGTGCTGTCGTTCTTCCGCAGCCTCGGTGGGGCGATCGGCACGAGCGCGCTCGGCGCCGTGCTCAGCCACCGGGTGGCGAGCGAGATGGCGAAGGGCTTCGGCGGAGCGGCGGACAACGGAGGCACCGGCCACAGCGTCCCCGATCTGTCCACCCTTCCCGAACCGGCCCGGCAGGTGGTCGAGCACGCGTACGGGGTCGCGACCGCGGATGTCTTCCTGATCGGAGCCCCCTTCGCGCTGCTCGCCCTGGTCGCGGTGCTGTTCATCAAGGAGAAGCCGCTCAAGACGCAGAGCGGCATGGAACGGCTCGCTGAGGAGAACGCGGCCTCGGCGAAGACTCCGGCCACTCCGGCGCGCTGAGCCCAGAAAGTACGACGAGGAGAACGCAGGCCGCCGTGACCGGCCGGACTCCGCGGACGCGCAGGGTGAGGCGTACGCGTGAGGACGTGCCGCGCACGGCGGCCCAACTCTTTCTCCGGTTCAGCCGGCGGAAGAAGTCGGCCAGGCGCCCGACTGTGCCCCGCGCTTGGTTTTCCTCCCGGCGGAGCGGTTGCTGATGAGCGTCTGCCGGATCTGCGCGGCGGTCGCTCGCGCATGCTCCGAGGTGGAGATCGCGTCGGCGGTGGCGGGTACGAAGCGGTTGGCCGGCTGCCGGCAGTACGGGCAGGGCGCACCGTCGGCGAGGAGGTAGCCGTCCTCGCACGCCCGGTTCGAGCAGGCTCCGGGGCTCACCAGGGCCTCGGCGATCTCCTGGGGTGCCCAGCGGCGACGGTTCTCCTCGTCGCGTTCGTGGATCGCGTGGGACCAGCGGTGGCTCCAGCGCCTTTCGATACGGTCGAGGAGTTGGGCAGCAGTCCGGTGCGTGAGCTCCTCGAACAGGATGTCGGGCAGGGTGCGCGGGACCCGGTGCCCGAGGGCCTGGAGCAGTGGCTGGGGAAAACCCTGCATGATGAAGCGCATCGGGTCGTTGCCCGGGCTCTGCTTCCACTGCTGGCAGCGACAGACGCCTCCGTCGGGAAGCGGGTTGTGGCAGCGGGTGCACAGTCCGCGGCAGTCCGCACAGATCCCGTCGTTGAGCCCGTCCAGGTGGGGCGCCGGCGCCCTGCCGCATTCACGGCAGCAGGCCGCACATAGGCCGCAGAGCCGCTCACTGCCCTGCTGGGTCGTCCAGTTCCGCTGCTGGCAGCGGCAGCACAGACTGGTGTTGCAGTAGTCGCTGTGCTCGCCGTTGTGCCGGCCGAGGGGAGCGAAGGACACGATGCTTCCTCTTTTCGGGCTGGGGCATACGACGAAGCGGGGGCGGCAGCTCCTCCCCCGCGCGGTGAGACTCCGTACAGCCTAGTGCCGCGGCAGACAACGTTCGCCCCGCCGCGACGCCCGGCACGCACTCTCGCCGCACCGGACGAAAGCCCAAGTACAGCCAGTACGAGGGCTTCCGGCCGGCACGTCGAGAGCACGCACCGGACGCCGCTCCTTGACGGGCAAACGTTGCCTGCCGCGGCACTGGTGAATCGGTGCCGGACCGGACGGCACGAGCAGTCGGCACCGGCAAAACCCGCAGGCCTCCCGCCCTCATCCGCTCTTCCCGATGAACCGGCCAATTCACGGGCGAGGCCTTCACGCTCGCCCGGGCCGCCCACGACACGGCCCGGTCCACGCCGCCGCCCGCGCCTCCGCCGCCATCGTCCGAGATGCCCTGGGATCCGGCTGAGCGATGCCGGCCGGGCGGCGGGGCCGGTCGGAGCCTACGGCCGGCTCGTACCGAGCCGACGCGCTGCTGCCTCAACCGTCTGAGCGAGGAGCACAGCGATGGTCATGGGCCCCACACCGCCGGGAACGATGAAGCCCGGCGAGACTCGGCAGCGGCCGAGGGCTGGAGCTCGGCAACGAGGACCTGTCCGTGAGCGTGGTGATCCACGACCCCGACCGGCTCACCACGCTCTTGGCCGTCCGGCCGCAGGACGGGTCCAGGACCACCGACTCCGGCTCGATCGAATCCGGCAGGTCTGGCCGTGCGCGGTCGTCGAGACCTCTCCAACGGTCTGCGAGTGGAGCCCAGCCCGCAGGACCTGAGCGCTTGCGGCAGACCACAGCGGGGACCAGCGCCTTCCAGAGCGATGTCCGATTTCCGCCAGCTCGGGAACGGGCACCCGCCGATGCTGGAGCCATGACGACGACCTACCAGGTGCGGGCCATCGACCCGGCCGTGCTGAAACAACTGCGGGAACAGGACGACGCCGGTCGCCCCCGGGCACCCAGAACCGATCCGGAGGGCGGTGCCCCGCTGCGCTGCTGTCTACGGCACAGCGAACAAGGCGAGCGGATCGTCCTCGTCTCGTACGCGCCGTTGCGTCGCTGGGCGGTGGAGACAGGTGCCGAGCCGGGCCCGTACGACGAGTGCGGTCCGGTGTTCGTTCACGCCGAGGAATGCGGCGGGCCGGCTTCCGCCTCCGGCTATCCGATCGAACTGCACGGTGCCCGGCGGGTACTGCGCGCCTACAGCGCCCAGGGGCACATCCTCGGTGGGCGACTGATCGAGGTCCCCAAGGAGCGGGCCACCGAGGTGGACCACGCACTGCGCGAGGTCTTCACCGATCCGGCAGTCGCCCTGGTGCACGTCCGCGCAGTGGAGTTCGGCTGTTTCATGGTCGAGATCCGCCGACAGTAGGGAGGCGCAGAGCCGGGAAGAGAGCTGTGTCCTGGCTACGAACGCAGCCGGAATCATGCGCCTGCACCGCCGACAGCGCGGGCACATGGTTCCGGCGCGGCTGGGGGTGGGAGCACTCGGGCCTGCGACAGCCGTATCCACCCGTGCTGCACAGACACTCCACGTCCCAGCGGCACGCACAGCCTGCCGCACGACATGGCCCCCCGACGGGCGTTGAATCGCAGGTCGGTACACGTATCTGTGCGGCCGGCCCCTGTCACCCGCTCGGCGTCGGCATACGTACCGGCGGCCGGACGGGCATACGTACGACGGCCGTATCGAGACGTCTTGTGCTCTCCGGGCGGTCCCCGAGCGGGGATTCACTCGCAGCGGCGCGGCTGCGGCGAGCCCGTGGCCCAGGCTTTCAGGACCGATGAGATCTCCGTCGGCGAATCGATGTCGAGCTTGGTGAGGATGCGCTCGACGTGTCTGTCCGCGGTCCGCTTGGAGATCACGAGGTGCTCGGCGACCTCCCGGTTGGACAGTCCTTGCGCGACCAGCGTGGCGACCTCGCGTTCCCGCGGGGTGAGCGCCTCGGTGACCACGGGCTCCTGCCGGCTGCGGGGCAGGCGCTGCACCCCCGGTGGTGTGTCGGTGTCCGCCCGCACCGCCGCCAGGATCTCGGTCCCCGACAACCGTGCCCCCACACCGTGCCAGCGTTCGTACTCCGTGTTTCCCAGCGCCTCCCGTACGGCGCCGCGGGTCGCCTCTTGTTGTTCCAGCACGGACGTCAGCATGGCCACCGGGTCGCCGCTCAGCCGACGCGCGCCTTCCGCATATCCCAGCAACCACGCCGCCCTTGCGTGGCGTTCCTGCTGTGCGGCATGCCAGGCCAGGCCCAGGCAGCAGAGCGCCGCGACCAGCACGTCACCGATCTCGCTCATGGCGTCCAGAGCCTGTCGCAGTGCGTCGGCACCCTCATCGTGACGTCCGGCGAGCCAGAGTATGAGTCCCTGTGCCATGAGCGTGGATCCATAGAACTGACGGTCACCCGTGCCGTTGAGATGGGCCAGCCCCAACTCGCACAGTTCCAGGGCCCCGCCGGTGTCCCCGAGCACCGCCCGCAGCAGCGCGCCTTCGTAGTGGACCATGCTGATGCCCAGCAAGTCGCCCACGGCGACGATCCGGCGGCGCCCTTGCTCCAGTTCGGCCAGTCCCTCGTCGATCTCACCGCACAGCGCCCGCATCGCTCCGATGTACGGTTCCGTGAACAGCGCCACGCGCTGTTCGTCACAGTTCAGCGCCGACTCCCGCGCCCGCTGGAAGAAGGTCGGCGCCTCCGCGAGATCGGCGGTCCAGGTCGCGAACACTCCGGTCATGAACAGGCCCCAGGCCCGCTCCGCGCAGTCCTCGGGCACCAGACGGAGGCCCTTGTCGATCCAGTACCGCCCCTCCGAGAGGGTGCCGGTCGCCCTCCAGTGGGGGGCGAGCTGCACGGCGAGGCGCAGCCCTTCCGGTGCGCTGCCGGCAGCCGTGAAGGCGTACTTCATCGCGGCCCGGATGTCGGCGATCCGACTGCGCACCGCTTGGTGCAGTTCGGCCTGGGCGGGGGATATCAGCTGGTCCCACAGGCTCCGGGCCGTGTCGCAATGGTGTTCGAAGTGCCGTCCGCGCACGGAGGCCGCGCTGCTGTCCTCGTCCAGGCGCTCGGCACCGTATTCACGGATCGTGTCCAGGAGCCGGTAGCTCGCCCCGTCCTCGCCGACGCGCTGCACGACCGACTTGTCCACCAGACCGAACAGCGCCTCCAGGACCGCGTCGGACGGGAGTCCGCCTCCTCCGCCCACCTGTTCCGCGGCCGACAGCTCGAAGGGGCCGGCGAAGACGGACAGCCGCGCCCACAGCAGCCGCTCCGCCGGGGTGCAGAGCTCGTAGGACCAGCCGATGGTCGTACGCAGTGTCTGATGCCGGGCGCAGGTGGCACGCTGCCCGCCGGTGAACACCTCGAACCTGCGGTCCAGCCGGGCCACCAACTCCCCCAGCGGCGCGACCCGCAGACGCACGGCGGCCAGTTCGAGCGCGAGCGGAATCCTGTCGAGCCGTTCGATCAGTGCAAGCGTCTGCGCCCGGTTGTCCTCGGTGACGGTCCAGCCCGGCAGTACACGGGCAGCTCTCTGCGTGAACAACTCCAGTGCGTCGTCCACTCCGAGCGGGACGATCGGCATCGTCTGTTCGTCGACCAGATCGAGCGGCTGCCGACTGGTGGCCAGGACGCACACCTCGGCGGCCTCGCGCAAGAGGACGTCGCAGAGTACGGCGCACGCGTCGACCATGTGCTCGCAGGTGTCGAGCACGATGAGCAGTTGCTGCCCCTGAAGGTGTGCGACGACCGCGTCCAGCGGTTCCACCCCGGCGTGTTCCGGAGCCCCCAGTACGGTGGCCAGGGTCGCGGGGACCAGTTCGGGGTCGGACAGGGCCGACAACTCGGCCAGCCACACCCCGTCCGGAAACAGGTCCCGCAGGCCCTCCGCCGCGCGCAGCGCGGTGCGGCTCTTGCCGACGCCGCCGGGGCCCACCAGGGTGACGAGCCGTGCCTCGCGGAAAGCCGCCTGGATCAGTGAGATCTCCTCGGCACGTCCGACGAAACTGGTTCGCTCGGCAGGGGGTTGCCCGCGCCGCTGCCCGAAGCCGAATCCCATGGAGCCCCCGTGATGCTCAAGTACCTCACCTCTTCGCGAGATGTCAGCACAGTGTAGATGCGCGACTTCGGAGCGTGGCCGCGATATAGGGGGATATGCAGGCGTTGTGGTGAGGGTTCGGGAAGGGTGAGGTACGCAGGAGTGCGGCGGTGGGGACGCGGACGGCGTGCCCGGTCCGCGTTCTGCGGCGTCGACCACGGGATTGGGCACGGTCGTGACCATCGCGCCGTCTGCGCGCAGCACCGACAGCGACCGGGAGCGGACGTCGCGCGAGAGCGCGTCGCCGGGGCACGGCATCTCCTGGAATCCACCGACCTGGCCGCCGGCACCGACACATCGCTGCGCCGACGTCTGCACGCCCCCATCGGCGTATCCCGTTCACCTGCCGGCGGACGTTCCGCGGGACGGCGGACGCTCGCGGCCAATGACCGGGCCATCGTGTCGTGCGGGATCCGGCCCCGTATCGCATCGCACGGGCCGACACGACACCGACCGCAGACGGTCCGGCGGAAGTGCGGGCCTGTTCGAGAAGCGGATCGGGCAGGCGGCACACTCTCTGCCCACTGCATCGGCCCGCGGACCGGAGCCGGGCGGGACTTCCACTACAAGGAAGCCTGCTGGGGCCGGTCGCCCCTCCACAGCAACACCGACGCCGGGTGGATCCTCCGGGGCCTGGAGAACTCCTGCCCGGGGGTCGGTGTGGCGGGCGTGGCCAAGAAATCCGTCCGTTGTACGGCGATCGGTGTCACGGGCCGGACACGGTGAAGAGCGCACCGTCCGGGTCGCGGACGATGAAGGCGTCCTTCGAAGGGCCGTCGCGTGCGGGAACCAATGACGATTCGCCCCCGGCGTCGACGGCGGCGGTCGCGGCCCGTGCGCTGTCCTCGACGCGGAAGTCGACGACCCACCGAGGCCGGATGCTGGGGTCCGCGGCGGTTTCGATGCCCCCGCCGCGCAGGGTGGCGACGGTGCGCCCTTCGAGTTTCACGCGTACGTGGTCCTGCGCGTAGTCGACCGTGCAACTGCCGGGTGGTTCGGCCCAGCCGAAGACCTCCGCGTAGAAGATGGCGGCCTCGAAGGCATGGCGGGTCTGGAGATCCAGCCGCGCAGGGGCGCTTCCCTCCCCCACCGACCATGCAAGGCTAGTGCCTTCCCAGAAGCCGAAGACGGCCCCCTCACGGTCGGCGGCGATCGCCGCACGGCCCACGCCCAGTTTCACGGGCCCGACGGCAAGCGTGGCACCGCGCTCCCTGATCCGGTCCGCGGTCTCGTCGGCGTCGTCCACAGCGAAGTACGGGGTCCAGACCGCGGGAGGGCTGGTGGCGGGAGAACAGGAACCGATGCCGGCGACGGGCCGGCCGTGTGCCATGGCCACGCAGAAGTTGCTGCCGAGGATACTTGCGACGAACTCCCAGCCCATGACATCGGCGTAGAAGGTCTGGGTAGCACGGAGATCACCCGACAGCAGACTGACCCAGCAGGGAGCTCCGTTTACGGGCCTGATCCTTTCGAGAGCCGGCATTCGATGCTCCTTCGGGTCTACCGCGCCGATGGATCACGGGTTCGGCTTCCACCTGCGCGCACAGTTCCTCCAGGTCGCGATGGCCGCCGCTGGTTCCGCGATCATCCGCTCCTCAGGTCGAACATCACCTCCGTTCCTCGAGGCCTGCCCACTCCGTGAAGAGCAGCACATCGAGGTAGGAACAGACCAAGCAAAAAGCTCGCCCCTGTCTCCGTGACCGAGCGTCGCACAGTGTCCGCCGGTCGTTGACGGGCGTGTGCGGCGATCAGCAGGGTCGAGTTCGTGATCCAACGGTGTACCCCGGGCCGCTCCCCCGCATCTCAGCGCCCGGGCCCTCGCGCCCGATCCCGCGCCACGACCGGCCGAAGCGCTCCTCACCAGCGATGCAAGGCTTGAGGGCGCCCGGAAACGGCATCGTTGCGATCAGGTCGTGGCCGTGTGCGGCCGGTGTTCGGGCAGCCATCCCTCGGCGTAGGCGACGGCATCCGCCAGGTCGAACAGCCGGGCGTCCGCACCGCCCACAGCGCCCCTTACCACCGGACGTTCCTTCTCGAAGGCCGCACCCAGCTCGTCAAAACGGCCCGAGGAGATCGACACATCACGTACGGTCGCCCAGGTGCGGCCCTGCGGGGTCATGACGGCGAAGGAGTTGTCCCCCCGCGGCGAGGGGATCCGGTACTCGGCCAGGTGGAACGCCGTACAGGAGTCGAAGCCCGCACCCAGAAGCAGCACCCGAGCCCCGCCCTCCTCCAGCCGGGCGAGCGGACTGTGATCGCCGAGCCGGCAGTCGAGTGCGTGGCCGTCGACGATCGCGGCTGCACGCGGGCCCACGGCCGCGAAGGACGTCTGCGGATGACAACTACGGACGGCTCCCGGCCAGTTGCGCACGGTATCCGGAGTGACACCGACGCCGAGGGTGGGAGTGATCCGTGCGTCGAAGGGCGGCATCGAGGCCCGGATGTCCGCCCACCACGCCTCGGGCACGGGCGGGTTCCGCCAGTCCGCCGGATCCGAATTGCCAGCGGAGTGGGTCGGCACCACCATCGTCCCGGCGTCGCCGAGAACGTCGAGCAGCGCCGTGACGACGACGGCGGGACCGCCGCAGACCCAGCCGAGCGAGCTGAGCGAGGAGTGCACGAGGAGCGTCTCGCCGGGGCGCAGGCCCATTGCGCGGAGGTCGGAGGCGAGCGAGTCACGGGTACACATCGGGCCGACTGAAGACTTGGTGGACATATCCAGCCGGTGTCCGTGCGCCGACGCACCCGGTCCACCGAATTTCGGCGTCCCGTACAGCTGTTGGCAGTGGTTCAGTACGGCAGGCAGTGAGTGATCAGATCGGCCGTGAGTGACGGAAAGAGCGCCTGGAACAGTTCCTCGTGCGCCGAGGGGCATCGGGCCGGATCCGGGTCCGCCCTTCGATTCCGTGCGCGCCGAACAGAAGGCGGCCGGATGGCCGGATGCCACCGCGACGCCTTCCACGGCTCCCGGTGCCTGCATCGGGCCGCCGCCGACGGCCTCGCCGAGGCCGTCGGCGTGGACCCTGCCTGCGTCCGGATCCGTCACCACCAGCCGGTGGCCGACGGCGTCCCCTGGCGCTGGCCGCCACCATTTCGGTGGAGCGGGCCGGAAGGAAGGAGCTGTAGCAGACTCCGCTTCTCCACCCGGGCCCGCCACCCGACGGGATAGGGGTGCCCGTCACACGGCCCGGATGGTGTCAGGGGCGGCACGAGCGCGGTGTCGACGTACCGCGTCACGGTTGGCGCACCGCTGGGAACAACGGAAGCACCTACGGATACTGGAAAAGTATTCGGGCTTTCCGACAACCCGACGAGGTGCCGTAGCCGTCGTCGCACGCCGCCAGGGATTACCGGACAGCCCGTGGATGTGCGGCGAGGAGGTGCACTGAGCCGGCACAGGGCAGTCGGCGCTCTGCAGCCGACTGCCCTTGGGCGTCGCAAACCGGTGCCACCGTCGGCGAAAACGTTGCGTGGGCCTCGATGCCCCAGGTCACGCCCCGGCCAACAGCGCCTCCAGTGCGACCGCTGTCTCCGGATGACGACCGGTCAGTGCCACGCCTGCCGGGCCGGAATCCGCCGTCTCCCACTCCCCCTCGCAACCCAGCAGTCTCGCCACCGCATCGCACGTCGCGGGGTGCGCGGCGAGCAGCGTGCAACCGTGGCCGCCTTCCGCGCGGTGTGCCGAATCCACCGCCTCCGGCTCCGGCTGTGCCCGCCACGGCGGCAGCCACGCGTCCAGCGCCGCGAGCCGGCCGGGAAAGGTCCGCCCGGCCTCACGGATCAGCAGGGGGGCCAGCTCCGAGCCGCCCGATCGCAGAGTGGTGATCAAGGTCGGCAGCCACGGCAGGAGCACCGGGTCCGGCAGCCGTGCGAACGCGTTCGACACCGCCTCCACCACGAAGTCGGTGAGTCCCGGGACGGGATCCAGCGCTTGCACGAAGCCGCTGAGGTAGCGCGGATAGGCGGGTACCGCCAAGGGGTTGCCCAGCAGTTCGTCGCACCTCGCGCGAAGGTCCCCACGGGAGAGATGCCCGAGCTGCACCTGGGCCGCCCACAGCAGAGCCGTCTTCGACGACTCCTCCGGATGCGACTGGACCACCGCCAGTTCCAGCTGGGTCCGGTCGCATCCCAGCGAGAGTGCGAGGCTCTCCATGCTGAACAGGAAGCCCAGCATGGCCGCCACTTGGCGGACGGTGGCGTCCTCGTCGGTGAACGCCGTCGGCAGCAGGGTGCAGTAGTGGGCGTACCCGGCTTTGACGAAGGACTCGACCCAGGGCGGCAGCACCGGCTCGTTGGTGCGGTAGTACGCCAGCAGCCGCCGCACTCGGCGCAGTACCTCGGGGGCGCCGTCGACGCTGCGTTCGGCCGACAGTACCTCCAGGGCGTGTGTGCCGAGCTCGTCCGCGAGGCGGCGGCTGCGCAGGTACAGCGTCGCGTCCTCGACGGTTTCCAGGACGGTCGCCGCGGTCGCGCGGCGGTCGTACGCCGTACGGCGCAGGCGCTGCTCCAGCACCTGCTCGATGCTGACGCCCTCGTAGCCGAGCTCGATGAGCGCGCGCTGGTGGGTGCCGAGCGCGAGGTCCCACGACTCCTGGATCGGCCGCTCCCCCAGCTTCCGTTCGCCCATGATCGGGCGTGCGGCGCCTTGCGGCATCAGGTGGCGCAGCATCCACAACACGTCGGAGCAGCGCTCCAGTTCCGGCTGGGAGGCGATGTCCAGCAGCGCTCGCTTGACGCCGCTCTGCTGGAGCTTCAGGCCGAGCGGCGCGAGCCGGTCGTGCACATCTCGGGCCAGGGGTGGCAGCGCTTCGTAGCCGACCTGGCCGACCCGGTCGCCGCCCATCATGATCTCCACAAGGCGCCGCACATCGCGCCGGCCCGGCACGGTGTCCTTCTCGATGCAGGTGACGGCCGCGTCCTGGAAGTCGTACGGCGTGGGCCTGGCCCGGTCGCGCATTCCGGCCAGCAGGATCGACGTCTCGAACACCGCGATGGCGTCGGCTGTGGAGGAGAGGTAGCCGTTGCGGCGCGCGGCGCGCACGATCTCCACCGACCAGCCGAGCAGTTCGGCCTCGTCCAGCCGGTCCAGGGCAGGCGGTCGCTGCAGGAAGCCGGTCAGCTTGTCCGAGGGCGGGAGATCCGGTACGGGATCCATTGCGGTCAGGGCCTTCTTGGCCCTGGCCTTCTTGGCGCCCGTCTGTCCCGCCAGACGGTACGGCTCCACGCGTGTGCGTCTGACGTTCTTCGCCCATACGGTCGCGGCGATCGACACCGAGCCTGCGGCGAGGCCGAACTGCGCCTCGATCGCCGCATGGCTGGACGGAATCAGACCGTGCTGCCAGGTGGTGGCGGTGGGCGGGCTGATTTCGAAGGTGTCGGTGCCGTGGACGCCGAACTCCGCGACACGGCTGGCCGCGTGGAACGCTCCGCAGACGTAGAGGCAGTCCGCGGGATCCGCACCGGTGGCGGCCAGGTGTTCACGCATCCTGGTCCACATGTAGCGTTCGCGGTCCTCGTCCACGCGGACCCGTTGGGGGTCACCGGGTGCGAGTCGCCGGAAGAGGCTTCCGATCAGGAGCATGACCTGGCGGTAGGTGTCATGGTCGCTGTCGCCGAGCGGCAACTCGACGTACTGGTGCCACCATTCCGACCAGTGCCGCACCTTGCCGTGGCGCAGCAGGTGCTCCTCCAGTTCGGCGAAGCGCGGTCGCAGGTCGCCGATCTCCACGCCGACCGCGTCGCCGTGCAGCGCGGCTTCCTCCTCGACGGGCGGGGCGTCCGGGTCGGCCGACTCGGGCGTCGCCGTTCCTCGTGTGTCCCACTGGAAGACGTGGTCCGAGGAGCGGTCGACGAGGACCAGCTCGACGCCCGGTGTGTCCAGTGCGTAGGCGATCGCCTGGTATTCGGCGGAGGCCTCGGTGATCGGTGCGACCACCGACAGCGGGGACCACTCGGCGGGGAAGCCGTCGACATCGGTCGCGAACGACTGGACCGCCACCGGGAGCTTGCAGTTGCGCAGTTCGGTCAGCAGCGGCGCCATGTCCTCGCACAGTTCCAGATACACGACCTTGGGCTGCTTCTCCCGCAGACGGCGGGCCATGGCGATCGCCGAGGCCGGCGAGTGATGGCAGACGGGGAAGATCTCGAGCGGCTCGCGGACCGCGTGGTCCACGTCGTCGACGATGCCGAGGAGGATGCCTTCCAGGGCGTCGGGTCCGTCGGCGAACGTCGCGGCGGCCTCCTGGAGCTGGGCGCGCAGTCCCTCGAAGGTTCCCTCGTGGGCGCTGCTCATGACAGGGTGGCGATCGCGTCGCGGCCGCCCTCCAGGAACTCCGGCCAGGATCCGCCCTCTTCCTTGCTGCGCGGCTCGACGACGCCGTGCAGGTATTTGTTGAGGATGGCCAGGTCCTCGGGCTCGCGCCGGGCCAGCGACCCGACGAGCGAGGAGGCCAGTGTGCGGGCGGTCAGGGCGCGCTCGCCGAAGAAGTTGCTGTGCAGCACCGCGTCCTCGAGCACACCGATCTGTTCCGCGGTGGACAGCGCGGATTCCAGCTTCTCGTCGTCGCTGCCGGCCGCGGCGGCCGAGGCACGCAGGTCGGCGAAGCTCTGCAGCAGTACGTCGAGGAGCGTCGGCGGCACTTCGAGTTCGATCTGGTGACGGCGGAGCAGTTCCTCGGTTCGGAAACGGACGATCTCCACCTCGCTCCTCTTGTTCGTCACCACCGGGATGCGGACGAAGTTGAAACGGCGCTTGAGCGCCGAGGACAGGTCATTGACGCCTCGGTCGCGGCTGTTCGCGGTGGCGATGATCGAGAAGCCGGGCTTGGCGAAGACGATGCTGTCGCTGTCCAGTTCGGGAACCGAGATGTACTTCTCGGACAGGACCGAGATCAGTGCGTCCTGCACATCGCTGGTGGAGCGGGTGAGTTCCTCGAAGCGGCCGATGGCGCCGGACTCCATCGCGGTCATGATCGGCGAGGGGATCATCGATTCCCTCGACTGGCCCTTGGCAATGACCATCGACACGTTCCAGGAGTACTTGATGTGGTCCTCGGTGGTGCCGGCCGTGCCCTGCACCACCAGCGTGGAATTGCGGCAGATCGCGGCGGACAGCAGCTCGGCCAGCCAGCTCTTGCCCGTGCCGGGGTCACCTATGAGCAGCAGGCCACGGTCCGAGGCGAGCGTGACGATGGAGCGCTCGACGAAACTGCGGTCGCCGTACCACTTCTGCGAGATCTCCCGGTCCAGGCCGTCGGAGCGCTCGGAGCCCAGGATGAACAGGCGGACCATCTTCGGGGACAGCCGCCAGGAGAAGGGCTTGGGGTTGTCGTCGATGGACTCGAGCCACTCCAGCTCTTCGGCGTACTTGATCTCGGCGGGGGCGCGCAACAGGTCGGACATAACAGGGCCTTTCTGAGCGTATGTGCGTTGAACGTTTAAGCGAGGAAGGTCTTGAGCTCGTGGACGAGCTTGCGGATGTGGCCGGAGAGCACCGGCGCACCGAGGTCCTTGAAGCGTTCACGGAACCACGGGTTGACACTGCCGCGGCCGGAGCTGGTGACGGAGCCGACCGGGATGAACTTGGCTCCCGAGCGGTGAATGGCGGCCATGCTCTCGAACAGTGGCTCGGTCTGCCATTCGTAGAAGTCGGAGATCCACACCACGACGGTGTTGCGGGGCTCGGCGATCTTCGGCTGGGCCAGTGCCATGGCCACCGTGCCGTCGGTGCCTCCCCCGAGGTTGGTGCGCAACAGGGTCTCGAAGGGGTCGTGCACCCACGGTGTGAGGTCGAGGGCCTGCGTGTCGTACGCGATGAGGTGGACGTCCACCTTCGGCAACCCGGCGAAGATCGACGCCAGAATGGTGCAGTTCACCATCGAGTCGACCATCGAGCCCGACTGGTCCACGACGACGATCAGCCGCTGGGGTGTCGTCTTGCGCACCGTGTGCCGGTAGTAGAGGCGGTCGACGTACAGCCGCTCCTCCTCCGGGCTCCAGTTGGTGAGGTTCTTCCAGATCGTGCGGTCGAGGTCGAGGTTCCGGAAGACCCGCTTGGGCGGGACGGAGCGGTCCAGGGCGCCCACCGTGGCCTTCTCCACCTGCGTCCGCAGTACTTCGGCGATCTCGTCGACGAAGCGGCGGATGAGATCCTTGGCGTTGGTGAGGGCTACGCCCGAGAGGTTGTTCTTGTCGCGCAGCAGCTGTTCGATCAGTGACATGCTCGGGGTCAGCTGCGCGGCGAGCTTGGGGTCGGCCAGCACTTCGCGCAGGTGCATCCGCTTGACGAGGTCGGCCTCGATGCTGCCGAGTTCCGGGCCGATGGCCGGAATCAGCCGACTGAGGTCGGGGTTCGTGCCGCCCCCGCCGGTGCCGGTCGGGCTGACACCCGGCCCTGCGGCCCGTCCCCCGGCCCGGCCGCCGCGCAGCTGACCGGGCTTGCAGCCGAGCGCGCGTTCCAGCCAGCCCGCGTCGGACTGCCAGCGCGCCAGCTGTCCGGCGGTGACTGTGCCCGAGCCGGAGGCGAAGACATTGAGCAGCACCTTCGACACCAGCGCCGCCCGTCGTACCTCGGCGGCCCGGTCGCGTGTGCCGTCGGGGTCCTGGGCGGGCGCCATCAGCCCGTCGAACTCGGCGGCCAGTTCGGGGTGGCGCTGCACGATCGAGTCGACGGAGGCCTGTGGGTCCAGCAGCGCGGAGGGCAGGCCGATGTCCTCGACGACGGCGAGGCTCGCGGATTCCAGCGTGCTCTGTTCCTCCTGGTCGAAGAGCCGGGCGAGGAGCCGCCAGTACAGGACCTGACGGCGGTTCTCCTCGGGGTCCGCCTCCGGGGTCCGCGGAACCTCCGGGCTCTTCCGGATGTCCGGGTACCGCTGAATATCCGGGTTCTGTGAGGTGGTGTTCCCGGCGGTTCGTTCCGTCGTGTGCTCCGTCATTTCCGCAGCAGCCTTCCCGCACGCTCCCGCAGCACGGCCACGGCGTCCGTGGCGGCCTTCTCGGCCTTCACGCCGGCCTTGTCGGTCGTGCCCCCGGCCCATCCTCCGGCATGGATCGCGACGGCCTTCTTCCGTACGGTCGTCTCTACGGCCAGGGGCTGGACGAGATACGTCCCGGCGTCCCAGCGGAGCAGTCCGATGCATGCACCGGATGCCGCGACGGCCTCGGGGGTGAGCGGCCCTGCGGTCGGTATGCGGTCGGCGTCGACGACGAGTGGGCCTCCGGCGAGGGTGAACGTCAGTGTGTCGTCGTCCTTGTGGACGGTGTAGCCCTCCAGGAACACGGGGACGGCGATGCGCGCCGGATGCCGGTCCAGGGGGGCGGTCGCTGCGGCGGTGGCAGTGGGCAGGGCGACGCGGGCGGTGGCGAAGGCGTCGGCGGGCTCGCCCTGGCGTGCGTGCTCGTCGCTCCAGACCAGGTCCCCCTCGGCGGTGACCGGCATGTCGGTGAGGTCCATCGAGCGGCCCTCGCCGACGGCGGCCAGGAGCGACATGTGCGGGCGGAGCAGCTGCCACAGCCCCGCTCCGACGACCGTGTCCGGCTTCGGCACCGCTACCCCGGCACGCACCAGGCGGGGCGTGCCGCCGTCCGCGGGTTCGAGAACGGCGTGGACCTGGGCCTGTACGGCCGTCGCGTGTTCATGGACATCGACGCCGAGGGGCAGCAGGCGGCCGGTGGCCGTACCCGTCACGGGCACATCGGCCGCACCGGGCAGTGTCAGCAGCAGCGCGCGGGACCACAGGTCGGCCCAGCGGCGTGCCGGGATTCTCTCCAGCGACGCGCCCGGGCAGGACGCGGCCAGTTCGGCGGCGAAGCCGTCGAGCAGCGTCGCCAGGCGGCGCAGTGCAGGGTCCGGGAGCATCGCGGAGACGACCGGCGCCGCCCCGGAGACCACTTCGTGGTCGATGCCCTGCCATCCGGTGCGCGCCAGGTCGGACAGCCAGGAGCGGGCGGCGGCGAGCAGGTTCACCATTTGCTGTCCGGCAGGCGGCGGGACGGTCTCCTCGTCTCGGGACCGGCCGGTCGCCTCCTCGATGCGGGCCATCAGTGCGTCGTGGGCGGAGCCGAGGAGTGCGGTGCGGGCCGCGGCGAGGGCGACGAAGTGGTCCTCCCTCGCGGCTCCGCCAACCGTCTTCTCGGCGGCCTCGGCGGCCCTGGCGGCAAGCGGGGTCCCGGCGACCGCGTGGGCGAGTCCGGTCAACCCGGCGGTCTGGGCGGGTTGCGGACGGAGCAGGCCGGCGACGAGCGCCTGGTCGAAGGCTTCGACAGCTGCCAGGGCCTCGTCGAGTCCGGTGATGGTCTCCGTGAACAGGTCGGCGCGCATCAGACCACCGTCCTGGTCGTCGGGAACCAGTGCATCTCCGGCAACGGTGAGCTGGCCGGGGTGAGTTCCAGGTAGGCGAGGTGGCGCAGGAACCGGCTGAAGACGGGCGCGGCGGCCTTGGTGTCGCCCTGCGAAGGACGTGTGTCACTCATGCCGGCGGTGATGCTGTGCGCGCTCGGCTCTCCGTCCGCGGTCTCGACCCTCAGGTAGCGGGCGACGCGCTCGGCGCCGTACTGCAGCACCGCCTCGTTGACCAGGGCCCGTATGTGATTGCAGAACGATCCCCGAGCGCCGCCGCAGGGCCGGTTGTTGTTGGTGCTGCAGGCGAACGTGTACGTACCGGCGGCGACTGACGACACATAGACCCGTCCGATGTCCGAGCCGCTGGACACCACACCCTGCAGGCGTCCGTCGGCCAGCTCGACGAACGGGACTTTGGCCAGCTTCCGCGGTCGTGCGGGTGTTGTCACCCGTACCGTGCTCGACCTCTCCCAGTCTGACAACGCACCACTCCTATGTGCACCATGGCGACTTCCGCGCCACAACGGCAGAACACGATCGAACTTACCTGCGAGCACTGACAACGATGCTGAGACGGGGGTCCGGCGGTCGTGGCCAGGGCACTGGCTGACGCCCTGCTGGGTTGTCCTCGCGTTGTTCTGTCCGGCGCCGGAACCCGTCCTCATGGCTCCGGCCGGCTACCTCGCAGTCGCCGAGCTCGCCATCGGCGTCGCCGGATACGCAGTGGCCCGGCCTTTCTGACCGCACACGGCCCCGTGCTCGCGACCGGTGTGGAAAGCACTTCCTCCCACGGGGCCGGTTTCAACCGGACCGCCCGCTCCCCCGGGCATCAGGTCATCGAGGTCAACCGCCCCGACAAGGCCGAACGCCGCCGCCCCGGTCGGTCCGGCCCGATCGACGGCTACGCCACGCCAGCGCCGCTCCGTCCGGACGAGCCGACAGCACTCCCAGGGGCGACGAGGAGGCGTTCCGCTGCCCGAACACCACGGTGACCGTCCCCGGCACCGCTGACCTGCAGCCCCTGCGAAACGCCAGGAACATCACCCTCACCTCCGCCGCCCAGCACTTCGTAGCATCAACGCCCGGCCGGGACGAACGACGGCTCCTGCCGCTGGTCGCACCTGGATGGATGAGGCTCGGCACTTCGGTCCTGAGCCGTGCTCCTCGCGCCAACCGTTGGCGTCAGGGCGTGCCCGCCGCTCCTCGGGGGTGCACGACTTCTCCGTCGATGGGCAGCGGGCGGAGCGGGATGGCGACGAGATCGTACTGGGGACACGGCGTCGTGATGCACTGCTTCGGCGACGGCACGCAGACACGTCCGGCAGGTGCCACGACGGCGGCGCATGGGCTCGCCTGTGGCGCGACGGGGCTTTCCCCGGCGGACGCCGGGCCCGCCAGGGTGAGGGGCAGGGCGGTGAGAGCGACCACCGTGGCGGCACGCAGCAGGTTCTCGATCACAATCAGCAGAGTCAGCCGGGCTCCGGCGCGGCGTCGCCCCGCAGGCGGGTCAGTCACCCGTACGGGTTGCGATGTTCACCCTCGGGCCCCACGCCCTCCCCCTCCACATGTTCCTCATAGGAGCAGGCGGAGAAGGCGGCCTGTTCGCCCGGGCGCCGGGCGCTGTGGTCGGAGGCTGCGGGGACTATTCGGCCGCAGCCGCCTCGTTCCCGGCCTCGGCAGAGGTATCCGGGCGGCCGATCGAGCAGACCAGAGCGTTGTCCTTGACATCGGCGACGATGGTGTCGCCCGGCTCCGCCTCGCCGCTCAACAGCAGCGAAGCGATGCGATTGTCGAGTTCGGTCTGGATCGTGCGGCGCAGTGGGCGGGCTCCGAACTCCGGCTGGTGACCGTGTGCGACAAGGAGCTTCTTCGCCGCCTCGGTGACCTCCAGCTCCATGTCCTGGGCCCGCACCCGGCGTTTGCTGCCGTCCAGCATGAGGTCGACGATGCGGCCGAGGTCGTCCTTGTCGAGGCCGTGGAAGATGATCGTCTCGTCGACGCGGTTGAGGAATTCCGGCGGGAAGTGGCCCCGTAGATCGCCCATGAGGTCCTCGCGGATCTCGGAGACATCGCCCTTGTGGGCGAGGATGCGCTGGGCGCCGATGTTGGACGTCATGATGACGACGGTGTGACGGAAGTTCACCGTCCGCCCCTGTGCATCGGTCAGGCGTCCGTCGTCCAGGACCTGCAGCAGCGTGTTGAAGACGTCGGGGTGGGCCTTCTCCACCTCGTCGAAGAGGAGCACGCTGTACGGCTGGCGGCGGACTTTCTCCGTCAGCTGGCCGGCCTCCTCGTGGCCGACGTATCCGGGAGGTGCTCCGACGAGCCGCGAGACGGTGTGCTTCTCCTGGAACTCGCTCATGTCGAAGCGGGCCATGCGGTTCTCGTCGCCGAACAGCAACTCGGCCAGCGCCTTGGCGAGCTCGGTCTTTCCCACACCGGTGGGCCCGAGGAAGAGAAAGGAGCCGACGGGCCTGTTGGGGTCGCCCATTCCGGCACGGTTGCGGCGTACCGCCTGCGCGATCGCGGCGACCGCCTCGTCCTGGCCGACCACCCGGGAGTGCAGGGCGTCCTCCAGCTTGAGGAGCTTCTCCTTCTCGCCGGCGGTGAGCTGCGTGACCGGAATGCCGGTGCGGCGGGAGACGACATCAGCGATGTCGGCGGTGGTGACGTCCATGACGCCCTCACGGCGTTCCTCGATGCCTGCGAGTTCCGCCTCGGTCTCCGCGATCTGCGCCTTCAGCCCGGAGGCCTTCTCGAAGTCCTCGGACGCGACCGCTTCGTCCTTCTCCCGCTTCAGCTTGGCGAGCCTGTCCTCGCGGGAGACGGCTTCGGTGGACCTGCCGAGCGAGCGCAGCCGTACCCTGGCCCCTGCCTGGTCCATGAGGTCGATGGCCTTGTCCGGCAGGAAGCGGTCGCTGATGTAGCGGTCGGACAGCTCGGCCGCCGCCACCAGGGCGTCGTCGGCGAAGCGGACCTGGTGGTGGGCCTCGTAGGAGTCGCGCAGGCCCTCCAGGATCTGAACGGTCTCCTCGACCGTCGGCTCGGGCACCATGACGGGCTGGAAGCGGCGTTCCAGTGCGGCGTCCTTCTCGATGTGTTTGCGGTACTCGTCGATGGTCGTCGCTCCGACAACATGCAATTCGCCGCGCGCCAGTGCGGGTTTGAGCATGTTGCCGGCGTCCATCGCGCCCTCGCCGGACGCCCCGGCGCCGACCACGGTGTGCAGCTCGTCGATGAACAGGATCGTCGAGTCCGCGGCGGCGCTTACCTCTTCGATGACGTTCTTGAGCCGTTCCTCGAACTGGCCCCGGTACTGGGAGCCCGCCACCAGGCCGGAGAGGTCCAGGGCGATCACCCGTTTGTCCTTGAGCGTACGGGGGACGTCGCCGGCCACGATGCGCTGGGCGATTCCCTCCACGATCGCGGTCTTGCCGACGCCGGGCTCACCGATCAGTACCGGGTTGTTCTTGGCGCGCCGCGAGAGGACCTCCACGGTCTGCTCGATCTCCTCGGCCCGGCCGACCACGGGGTCCAGCTTGCCGGCCTTGGCTTCCTCGGTCAGATCGCGTCCGTACTGGTCGAGGGTGGGAGTGTCGCTCGTACCCGCCGCCGGGACACCGTCGGCCCGTGCCGCGGTCTCGGCCTCGCGCCGCAACTTGCCGGTGTCCGTGCCGTACGCGCCGAGCAATTTGGCCGCACCGGAGTCCCGGGCGTCCAGCAGCGCGCCGAGGATGTGCTCCGGCCCGATGTAGGAGACTCCGGCCGCCTGGGAACGCTCGTAGGCCTGGAGCAGTACGCGTTTGGCGGCAGGCGTCAGGCTCGGCTCCGCGGACGGGGTGGCGCTCTCACCCGGCAGGATCTCGGCGATGCGTCTGCCCAGCTCGTCGGGGTCCGCCCCGGCCTGTACGAGCAGTGTGCGGGCCGGGTCCACCTGGGTGGCGGCCCACAGCAGGTGCTCGGTGTCCAGGTCCCGGCTGCCGTCGCCGGTCGCGCGGGTGGTCGCCCGGCCGATCAGCTCGCGGGCCGATTCGGTCAGCAGCCGCCCGATGGGAACCCGCTGCACCTGTGGCGGTGAGGACGCCGGGGACATCCCGAAGAACCTGTTGAGCATTTCCGAGAACGGGTCCGGGCCGCCGAAGGAGCCGAAGGAAGACATGGTCATGGTCACCGTCCAGTGAATACGGGTGGGGGCGCGTGGGACGGCCAGGGTCGCCCTGCGCCGGACGCGGACGTGGGGTGCCCGGAGCCCACGGATCACCGGGCTCGCCTCGTGGCCCCCATGGGCAGGTGGTTTCACTAGACCAACGCGCACCCCGGCACGCAACGGCGCGGATGCTCACGCGTCTCCCGCGCCCAGCACGCACCACGGCGTCACTGACTTCCCGGCCCGGTGACCTACCGACCGGGACTACTCCGATCGGGTGATCTCGGCCGGTCGCCGCCCGGCCGCTCCCGGACCGCGCCGAGACCTGGCAATGAGCGACAACGAAAAGTCGGAGGACGTCATGGGCGGGCCCGGCCGCATCGTGCCTGTTGGCGGTCGTCTTCTCCGTGCTTCCCGTCCTCAAGCCGGCCCGGGTACTGTGGACGGCGCAGGCGAGGCGAGCGAGGCGCTCATCGCCATGGAGCCGTCCGACTGGCCCGACGTCCTGATCGGCATACTCCTCAACGGCACGCTGCGCTCCTCCGGTGCTCGCCGTCTCGCACCTCGTACGCGCACTTCGCCGCCGGAGGAAGCGCCCCGGTTCATACCGACACCACCACCGGCCACGTGTTGGTGCAGGCCGTCGTCGCCCCGGTGACATTCGCACTGGTGGTCGGGGCCTGCCACGGGCTGCGGTGGGGCGCGGTGGCGCTGGTCTCGTTCGTGCTGCGTCTCGGTGTGATTGTCGAGTACCGCACCGGGCAGCCCGGTACCTCTCCCGCCCGTTGCGCGGCGTACAGTTTCGGACATGCGAGGGGTGCCTCTGTCCCCCTCCCCGAGCTGCGTGTACATGGATCCCCGTTCGGCGGTCGCGTCGCAGCCGTCGTGTGTACGCCGCCCTGGCAGCCTTTTCGCTGACGCACCGTCACATCTGAATCCGTCGGTCGCGGCCTTCACCATTGGCGCGTTCTATTTCCGGATTTCTACGTGCTTGTCAGTGCCATACGCCACGCTGGACGCATACCGCCCAACACCGGCTTGGAGGCCAGTAGTGGACGCCCAGGACCTCGCGCAGCTCGCCGACAGAGAGTTCGAGCAGATGCTCACCTCGAACATCCACCCGCCCACCCGCGACGCCAGAACGTGGGCGGCGATCACCCACCCCGACAATCTGCCGCGCGCCCGGCGAATCCTCACGCATGTCCACGAACGCACCGCGAGCGTCCTGCGGCGCCGGAAGACCGAGCGCGAGGAGTTCCGCGTCCAGTGCTTCGCCCGGGGCGAGGCCGGCAAGCGTGAATGGTTCGCCACCCGGGCCGACTTCGAGTCGCTGCGCCGCCGCACGGCCAACTTTCACCAGCGCGTCCAGCGGGCCATCACCGAGCTGGGCCAGGAGCAGCGGAACGTGAACCGCGCGCAGAGCCACAACGCCGGGCAGCAGAGCCGGGAAACGCTCCGCGAGCTGGCCGTGGCCGTGCAGCGCCACCAAGCGGTCCACGCCCGCAACGGCGGCGGTGCCGAGCAGGTGGACCACGAGCTGTGGCAGCATCTCGACCGGCTGACCGTGCCCACCGGCCCCGGTCAGCATCCGACGACCCTCCGCACGATGCTCAGCATCTACTGGACCGACACGCAGCCCCTCGACGACGATCAGGGACGCCGGACACAGACCGAGCACGTCACCGCTTCCGCGTCATCCTCCGCGGCCCGTCCCGGTGTTCCGCAGGCCCGGCGCGCCCACGACCGGGAGGACCTCACGACGTAGAAGCGCCCGGCCCGGTGCCGGGGCGTTCCTGCCGACACCGGGCGGCAGGAACCACTGCCGCGTACGCCCGGGGATCCAGGACGCCCGGCAGGGCACTGCACGTGGCCAGACCATGTCCAACGACGCGTCCACGTCAATGTGTCGGCGCCGCTCGGTGCCGCCGTCCTACAGTGCCCGCGCCACCCGTCCTTCCCGCGCACAAAGCCGCGCCGGGCGCCGCTCAGCGGTGCGTCATCCGCCCGTCACACCGTCGACGCGCTCGCGCACCAGGTCGGCGTGGCCGGTGTGGCGCGCGTACTCCGAGATCATGTGCAGATGGATCGTCCGCAGTGAGTACTCCTCGCCACCGTGGACGAAGGTGTCGTCCAGCGAGGCGCCTGCGACGATCTCGTCGGCGAGCCGACTCTCCTCGACGAGGCGGGCGTAGTCCTCGGCCGCGCGGGCCGGGTCCAGGTCCTCGAAGTCCGCGTCCTTGCCCTTCTCCGGGTCGTACATCGGGTCGAACTTCTGGCCGGCGAATCGCTCCCGGAACCAGACGCGTTCGACCTTCGCCATGTGGCGGATCAGCCCGAGAAGGGTGAGGTTCGACGGCGGTACGGTCTGTTCGGCGAGCTGTTCCCCGGTCAGGCCCGCGCACTTGTGCAGCAGGGAGCTGCGGAACCATGCGAGATAGCCGGTGAGCATCTCGCGCTCGTCGGCCACGAGTGAACCGGGTGTGCGCGTCACGTCGGGTGCGGTCCATGTCATGGTGTGATCCTGCCTCGTCCGCGGTGGAACGGGACAAGGTTTTTCACAAGCCGTAGGAGGGTGAGCGGGTGCGCCGTCGGCGCGCACGACGCCCCCCGCGCCGGGCCGGACGAGGGCGGCCCGCAATCAGCCGTGGGCCGATCGGGTGCCCCGCCGGGGCACCCGGCCGGACTCACCCGGCGGATTCGAGGAGGGTGCCACGCAGCGCCTCCACCAATTCCTTCTCCGCGCCCAGGACATCGGTGGCATAGGCGTGGACGGAGCCGTGCGCCGCGGCCAGATCGGCCAGGAAGAGGCGCATGACCTCGGCGGGGGCTGTGCCGTATGCGGGCCAGACCGGTTCCTGGCCGGGGTGGTCCGCCCGCCAGTCGGCGAGGAGCCGTTCGGTGGCGAGCCCGGTAAGGGCGAAGTCGGCGACGATGTCGTCCTCGGCCACTCCGATCAAGGACAGGACGAGAGCGGCGAGCAGCCCCGTCCGGTCCTTGCCCGAGGCACAGTGGAAGACGACGGGACCGCTGTCCTCGGCGGCGATCACTTCCAGGGCGCGGCGGAGTTCGACGGCTCCGTCGTGCGCGACCTCGGCGTACCGGTCGGCCAGGAAGCGCCCGGTCTCCACCTCCGGTCCCAGTGCGGCCTGGTCGTAGGGCCGGTGCTCGATGCTGAGGTTGTGGTAGCGCAGGCCCGGTGCCTCGGGCACCCGCCCCTTCGCGGCGATCTCCCAGCCGTACCGCAGGTCGATCACCGTACCGATCCCGAGGGCCAGGAAGCGGTCCCAGTCCTCGCCGCGCAGCTTGCTCAGCGAATCGGACCGGTAGAGCCGCCCCTGTCGGACCGGCCGGCCGCTCTCCCCCCGATATCCTCCTACGTCGCGGAAGTTGTGCAGTCGCTCGAACGCTATATGTCTGTTCACGACGGAGGACTCTAGGACAGGCTCCTGGTCGACGCGGCCGGGCACGCAGGCGCCCGGCGCGCCGTGCGGGCCGCGAGTGGCTGCCGTCGGCAGGGCTTGAACCGAGAATGCAGGCGTGTCCACTCCCACGCGTCCCTCCCCTCCCGCCCGCAGCGCCGGGATCGATCCACGGGGCGAATGGTCCCTGCTGCTTCTGTCGGCCGCCTCGGGGGCGGCCGACGCGTTCGCCTTCATCTGTGTCGGCCAGGTCTTCGCCGGAGTCATGACCGGAAATCTGGTGCTGCTCGGCACCGCTGCCGTCGGCGGCGGAGAGCACGATGTGGCGCTGCGGGTGATCACCTCGCTGGTCTCCTACGGCAGCGGCGTCATGTGCGGTGCGTGGATGAACGAGCGCCTGCGGTGGTCGCTGCCGGTGATGCTGCTGGTCGAAGTGGCCCTGCTGACGACGGGGGCCGTGCTGTGGGCGCTGGACCTGATCGTTTCCGACGGGGACCGGCTGGGGCCGCTGGTGCTCACCGCCGTGGCCATGGGCATCCAGGGCCGGATCCGCGCGACGCCCACCAACTACTTCACCGGCACGCTCACGGCCCTCGTCGGCCGGGCGGCCCTGCGCTCGTGGGAGGAGGGGGACCACTGGGTGGCCGGGAGGCTGATCGCGGTCGTGGTGGGCGCGGCCGTGACCGCGCTGACCGTACGCCTGTGGCCGGACGCGGCAGCGGTGGTGGCCGTGCTGCCCGTGGTGGGCGCACTGCTGATCGAGACCGTGCGCCGACGGCCGTCCCGGGGCTGACCGCGGCAGAGACCGGGGCAGAGGAAAGCCCCGGCCGGATCGGGGGAATCCAGCCGGGGCGGCTTGCGAGTGGGCGCCGTGCGCGACATCCACGTATAGGTGAACGATAAACCACCGCTCCCCGTTCCCGGGACGCGCACCCCACACTGTGATCAATGGCACGGAACGGGGCCTCCCGGTGGCGCCCCGGTCAGCGCTCCTCGCGGAGGAGCACGCGCTGCCTCATCACGGCGTCGAACTTGCGCAGCGCCAGCCGGCCAAGGGTGTTCCGACGACCCTTGCGGGCGACATGGCTCTGCCCTGTTCCGGCCGCCGACCGGAGCGTCACCACGGGACGGGCCTCACCGCGGGCCACGGACGCCTCCACACTCTCGCACCGCCCCCTGATGGGAATGGGTTTCGTTTTCGTAATACCGGTGCAACGCGGCGGGTCACGGCCGCATTCCTGCCGCACATCACCCACATCTCACGCCTTACCCGATCGAGCCGGGCGCGCGACATGAGGACGACGCACGCGGGCGCACAACCGTCCGCACACGCCGGATAACTTGCGCCAACGTCCGCAGACAGTAAGGCTGTTCGAAGGATCGAGCAGCCTGTGGCACATGCCAGAAGCAACAGCGCATCGAGTGTTGCCAAATCCCTTACGGCCCCCCGCCGGCTGTGCGACAGTCGTCCTCGGTCCACCTTTCAGACCTGGTTGTGCCGCGCCTGTATCGGAGTACGAGATGCCGTCCCCTCTGTCCGCGGACCGCCCCGCCCCACAGTCGTCCGAACGCGAGGCCGTCGACGCGCTGATCAACCGGACCCGTCGACTCCGTGGCGATGTGGATGCCGTGCGGCGGGACACAGTGGTGCTCGACGAGGAGGACCCGCAGCTGCGCTGGCGGCGGGCGCTCTGCGAACTGGCGGTCCACCATCTCGACGATCTCGGCACACACCTGGGACAGCTCAGGGAGGGCCTGCCGCCCGGGACGGAACGTGTCGAGGACACCTCGGCCCCGGAGGCGACGCAGGACGCGGTGGAGGCAGGCGCGCAGCAGCCTTGCGACGAGCCGCAACCGGGATCGCTGATCGGCCGGGTGGGCAGCGCGGAGTGGAATCTGCTCACCGACGAGGTCAGCTGGTCCGAGGAACTGTTCCAGATCTTCGGCAGGTCCCCCGAGGCCGGACCGCTCTCACTGGACGAGCTGCCGTCCATGCTGCTGCCCGAGGACCAGCCCCTGCTCACCGCCCTGGTGACGGACTGCCTGGTGGACGGAAAACCGATAGACGGCGAGTTCCGCATCCTGCGGACCGACGGCCGGACGCGCACACTCCACATGATGGGCGAGCCCGTCCTCGACTCGGACGGCTGCACCGCCTCCATGTGGGCCGTCCTGCGCGACATCAGCGAGCTGCGACGCAACCAGCAGGCGGTGCGCCGCAGCCATGACTCGCTGCGCCGCCGGGAACACCGGGCCCGGACCGAGCACCGTCTGGCCGTCGAGCTCCAGGAAGCCGTCCTCCCCCCGTGGCGGGGCTCGCTGCGGCTTCCCTCGCAGGGCCCGGGCGCACTGGACCTCGCGGCCCACTACCTTCCATCGGATTCGAGCTCCCGCATCGGCGGTAACTGGTACGACGCGCTGGAGATGCCGGACGGCAGGACCGTCCTCACTGTCGGTGATCTGACCGGTCACGGCATCCAGGCCACCTCCGCCATGGCGATGCTGCTGGGCGCGCTCCGTGGCATGGCCGTGGCCGGCATCGAGCCGGGCGTGCTGATGGGGCACCTCAATCAGTTACTGGAAACCTCCGTCCAGCCTGCTCTCGGCAGCGCGGTGTGCTGCCGTGTAGATCCGGCCAGCGGCACCCTCGCCTGGGCGCAGGCCGGACACCCCGCTCCGCTGCTGTTCCGCGACGGGGAGGGGCGGCCGCTGCCCGCACCGGACGGGGTCCTGCTCGGCGCGGCCTCCGGGGTGGCGTACGAGCAGGACGAGGTGCACCTGCTGCCCGGCGACGTGCTGGTACTGCACACCGACGGGCTGAACCGCCACAACGACCGCGGTGCGGGCCCGGACGCGCTGCTTGCTCTGGCACCACGGTTCGTGCAGGCCCGTTCGGCACAGGAGTGCCTGCGGACCGTCGTCGCGGAGTTCGGCGACACGCAGCGACTGGACGACGTCTGCGTGCTGATCGCCCGCATCGGGGCGTAACGGCCCGGCGACACCCGTACAGAACCCCTCGGGCACGCGGAACGCCGGACACGGCGCGACAACGCAGGAGGGCAAACCCGGCTGCGGGCGCGGTGCTCGAACGGTCTGTGCTCGGCGCCCCTTCGTCGCGGCGCCCGCATCTCAGATCTGCGTGGACCGCCTGGGCTGCTTGATGATGGAGCTCTGCGGCAGGGAGAGCTTGATCTCCTCACGCAGGTCCTCGATCTTCGCGTAGCCCGCGAACTGACCCGTGAGCCGGTACATTTCGCGCAGCCGGTCCCAGGTGCGGTGCGAGGAGGTCTCTCCCATGCTCACCAGGGCGAGTCGCGCGTACCGGTCGGCCTGCTCGGGGTCGTCGGCGATGAAGCATGCCGAGGCGAGCGAGATGTAGTCGAAGATCTTGGACCGCTGGCGTCCGTTGGCCCGCAGCTCCAGCGCCCGCTTGGCGTGGCGCTGAGCCACGATCGCCACCGATGGATCGTGTTCGGCGAGCGTACGGAACGCCAGGGCCTGCATGCCGTGCAGATCCGCCTCGTCGAACATCTGCATCCAACTGGGAGGTGGTACATCGCTCTTGTCCGAGGTGAAGAGCTCCTCGGCCTTCCCGAGCGTGCGCCGCATCGCCTGGCCGCGGCCCATGGACGCCTGTGCCCAGGCCTCGATGGTGTGCAGCATCGCCTGGGTGCGCGGCAGAACCATGTCCCCGGAGCCGGACTTGGCGAGCTTCATCAGGTCCAGGGCGTCATCGGGACGGCCGAGATGGACCATCTGGCGGGCCGCCCTGGAGAGCGCCTCGCCCGCCCGGGGGCGGTCGCCGCCCTCACGCGCGGCGTGTGCAGCGATGACGAAATACTTCTGGGCGGTCGGTTCGAGGCCGATGTCGTGGGACATCCATCCGGCGAGCACCGCGAGGTTGGCCGCGACGCCCCAGAGCCGGCGCTGGAGATGGTCGGGGTGGCGGTAGGCGAGCATGCCGCCCACCTCGTTGAGCTGGCCCACCACGGCCTTGCGCTGGAGTCCGCCGCCCCGCGAGGCGTCCCAGGCGCGGAACACCTCGACGGAGCGTTCGAGCGCCTCGATCTCGTCCGACCCGATGGGCGCGGCCTCGTACCGGTCGAAACCGGCCTGGTCCGCGTACAGCGGATCGTCGATCCGTGGCACGTCGGCCGCCAGTACGGGGTCGGAGTGCAGCCAGTCGTGCATGGGGCCGGTGATGGTCGATCCTGCGGCGAGCGCGGCGCCCGCGCTCACCAAGCCGCGTCGGTTGAGCATGAGGTCCATTCCCGTGAATTCGGTGAGGACCGCTGCCGTCCGCTCGGGCGCCCACGGCAGTCCGTCGGGATTGTCCTGCGTCCCGGCCTCTCGCCGCTTTCCCACACGCCCGCGTCGGCCGAACCCGAGGTCCTCGATGGTCACGACACGACCGAGTCGCTCGGTGAACAGGGCAGCCAGCACCTTGGGCACAGGATCGCGGGGGGACTCCCCCATGTCGATCCAACGCCTCACCCGCGAGGTGTCGGTGGCCAGTTGCGGATGGCCCATGGCCGCCGCCTGCCTGTTCACCATTCTCGCGAGTTCGCCCTTGGACCAGCCGGCGAGGCCGAACAGGTCGGACAGGCGGGTGTTGGGTTCTCCGGTCACGTCAAGCCCCCAGGTTCTCGGCTGTGTTGACAGTAACCCCCTGTCAGATGCCTTGCGACTATTCGCCAGGGTTCGCCAGGGTGCGCCACGTGGTCTGCCACCTGCCGACCGGTGTCAGGTAGGAAAGCGCCACCCCGCCCGGCAGCCCTAGGTACTCCCCAGGGTGCCGAACGGCCGCCGGCCGGGGCGGTGTACGCAACTTGTCGGCGCACGAAGGGATCTGTCTCGTCCATGTACACAGCATCGTCCTCCGTGACCGCCCCGCCCCGGCCGCTCCGCCCCCTGGGGGCGGGCGGCGGGCCGTACCTCGCTCCGCACGCCGCCGCAGCGGTGCCCGGCGCGGTCCGGCAGCGACGGCCCATGGGCGGTCCGGCCGGGCCCCCGCTCAGCGGCCGGCTGGACCTGTCGGGAGCGCAGGGCGCGCAGCTGAGAATGGCGATCGCCTCGGTGCACCGGATCTGCCCCGAGTTCAACCCGGTTCAGGTGCTGCGCCGCAGCGGCCGTTCGGTGCTGCTCGTCGGCTCCACCGGCCGCGCGACCGCGGTCGCCAAGTGTTTACTGGACCACTCCCCCGCATGGTCGGAGCGGTTCCGTCACGAAATAGCTGCATATCGTGCATTCGTCCGGCACCGTCCGCCGGTGCGCGTACCGCGACTCATCGCGGCCGATCCGGAGAACTGCACACTGGTGCTCGAACGGACGCCCGGCCGGGTGGCCGCGTTGACCCGGCATCCGTCGGAGGCTCCGCCGCGTGCCGATGTACGGGCCGCGCTGGGCGCGATCAGCCGGGTCAACGCCTGGCGGCCCGCGCCGGGGCTCTTCGACGCTCCGCTCGACTACGCCTCGCGGATCGCCCGCTACCACGAGCTGGGGCTCTTCACCGACCGGGATCTGGGCGACCTGCAGAAGCTGCTGCACGGTCTTGCGCACGCGGGCGGTCTGCAGGGCATGGGGCAGTTCTGTCACGGTGACGCACTGCTCTCCAACATCCTGCTGTCGCCCACGGGTCCGGTGCTGGTGGACTGGGAGCACGCAGGCTGGTATCTGCCCGGCTACGACCTGGCGACGCTCTGGACGGTGCTCGGCGACGCACCGGCGGCGCGGCGTCAGATCAGTCAGCTGGCGCAGGCCGCCGGGCCCGCGGCGAGGGATGCGTTTCTGGTGAACCTGATGCTGGTGCTGACCCGCGAGATCCGTACGTACGAGACGGCCGTGCAGCGGGCCATGCGCGATTCGGCGTCGGGCGCCGGTCAGGACCGCCCGGGTGCGCTGTCGTCGAGCGAGGAGCAGCGGCTGCTGCTGCGCCGGCTGCACGACGACTGCGCGATGGCCCGCAGGGCCGTACGTGCCGCGGTCGGCACTCGCTGACCCTGCCAGGGGGGGTGCGCGCTGCGGGCCCGGCGCCGACACATTGGGCCCGCAGCGCGCCGATCTGCGGTCAGGGACTCACGAAGTCGACCGCGTCCACGTCGAAGGAGTTGTCCTGCGGGGACGTGAAGACGAGGTAGAGCTTGTGGGTTCCCTTCAATTCCTGGACGGGCACGGGCGGGGTCGCCTGATAGTTGTCCCAGCCGCCCGTATTGGGGACCGGGGTGGTGGCGAGGAGCGGGCCGTCGGGGGCGTCGGCGCGCAGTTCGATCGCGCCCACTCCATAGGGTGAGGACAGTTTGTAGCCAACCGTGCCGATCCCTTCGACGCTCATCGGGTCGAAGGCGACCCAGTCGCCGTCGGAGACGTCTCCGATCCGTTTGCCGTTCTCGGCTCCTTCCTGGGCGATGATCCGGGTGCCGGACTGTGCGTCGTAGTACTCCGCCTGCTTGTGCTTGGGCTGGAGCACGGCGCGGCCGTAGCCGGTCAGCGCGGAGACGCCGTCGCCGCCCTTGTCGGTGTACTTGGCGTTGAGTACGTAGGTGAGGTCCGCGCCTTCGGGGTGGCCGCCCAGGTCACCGGTGTCCACGGTGCCCTCGCAGCCAGGGATGTCTGTGGTGGGGTGCTCGTGGTCGTCGTGGCCCAGGGCCGGGTTGACGGTGACCTTGGAGCAGTCGACCGGGCCGTCCTCGGGGTCGGTGACCGTGACCTTGTACGGGATCTTGTCGCCGAACTCGATGAGTTTGCCGCTGACCGGGAATTCGATGGTCACCTTCGGTGCCGTGTTGCCCGCCGTGACGGGGATGTTGGCGTAGCCGGATTTGCCGGTGGAGTCGGTGACCTTCAGCTGGGCGGCGAAGTCGCCCTTGGCCGTGTAGGTGTGGCTGGGGTCGGCCTCGGTGGAGTCGTAGGTGCCGTCGCCGTCGAAGTCCCAGGCGTAGCTGAGGGTGTCGCCGTCCGGGTCGTTGCTGCCCTGGCTGGCGAAGTCGACCTTCAAGGGCACGGGCCCATCGGTGGCGGAGGCGGCGGCCTTGGCCACCGGAGCGCGCTGGCCCTGTGCGTAGTCGATGCGGTAGAGCCCGGAGTCGTTGTTGCCGCCACCGAAGGAGCTGCCCCATTCGAGGACGTAGAGCGAGCCGTCGGGCCCGAACGTCATGTCCATGGGCTTGTTGAACCTCTGGGTGGAGAGGAAGTCATTGATCTTCAGGAGCTTCTGGTCCTTGCCGAAGCGGACTTCCTTGACGAAGTCGCGCGACCACTCGTAGAAGAAGCTCGCGCCCTCGAAGTAGGCGGGGAACTTCGTGGTGGACGGGTTGTTCCTGTCGTAGCGGTAGACGGGGCCGCTCATCGGGGCCGAGCCACCGCTGCCGACCTCGGGGAATTCCTGGGACGCGCCGTAGCCGTACCAGATCTCCGGCTGCTGGATCGGCGGCAGCTTGGTCAGACCGGTGTTGTTGGGCGAGGGGTTGACCGGGTTGGCGCAGTCGAATTTGGGGCCGACCTCCTTGGTGTCCGGGTTGTACGGGGCGTATGCCTGGTTGTTGCCGTGGCAGAACGGCCAGCCGAAGTTGCCGGCCTTCTTGATGACGTTGTACTCGACGAGTCCTTCGGGCCCCCGGTCGGTGGTGGGCAGTCCGCGGTCGGGGCCGTAATCGGAGGCGTGGACGTAGCCGGTCTTCGGGTCGACGGTGAAGCGGAAGGGGTTGCGGAAGCCCATGGCGTAGATCTCGGGGCGGGTCTTGGCCGTTCCCGGGGCGAAGAGGTTGCCCTTGGGGATGGTGTAGCCGCCGGAGTCCTTCGGCTTGATGCGGAGGATCTTGCCGCGCAGGTCGTTGGTGCTGCCCGCGGTGCGGGCGGCGTCCAGCATCTGCTTGCCCTCGCGCCAGTCGAGCGGGGCGTATCCCTGCCAGTTCGGGTCGAGGTTGGGCGGGGTGTCGTCACCGACGCCGAGGTAGAGGGTGCGGTCGGGGCCGAACTCGACGGCGCCTCCGGTGTGTCCGGGCTCGGGGAAGGTGCGGTCGCGGTAGGCCGGGACGTCGAGGAGCTTCTTCTCGCTCGCGCGGTCGAGGGTGTTGCCCTTGACCGTGAAGCGGGAGAGCCGGTTGACGTCCTCGGTGGCGGCCGCGGGGGCGTAGTAGAGGTAGATCCAGTGGTTCTTCATGAAGTCCGGGTCGAGTTCCATGCCGACCAGGCCGTCCTCGCCGCCGGTGTAGACGTCGAGTTTCCCGGCGGTGGTGGTGGCGTGGGCCGCCGGGTCGTAGATGTTGATCTCGCCGCTGCGCTGGACGTAGAAGACCCGTCCGTCCTTGGCTACGTCGAGTTCCATCGGGTCGGCGGTGTTGTCGTCGAGAGCGACCTTCTCGTAGCCGCTCCAGACGGTGCCGCCGCAGTCACCGGGCTTGTTGCCCGCGGCCCACCTGACGCCGCCCATCACATGGGTGCGGAAGGCGGCTTCGCTGTACGAGGGGGTGTCGTGGCCCATGGCGGTCGCCCAGACCCGGCCGCCCTCGGTGTTGCGGCACCAGGAGATCGGGTGGTCGGCGCCCATGGCGGAGCCGCCGGGGTTGTACGTGGTCTCGTCGGCGGTCACCAGGACGTGGACGTCGCCGCGGGGGTTCCGGTCGAAGTTGTACCACTCCTCGGGGCGCTCCCAGCGTTCGGGGAGTCCCGAGGTGGAGGGGTGGACTCGGTCGGCGACCTTGGCGGTGCCCTGGAGGACGCCGGGTGAGTGGGCGGGCATGTGGACGCCGCCGTTGATGGCCTCGTCCCACCAGGGGAAGGTGTCCTCGATTCCCATGTCGAGGGTGTTGTGGATGGCGACGACGCCGCCACCGCCGCGTACGTAGGCCTGCATCGCCTCGCGCTGGGCGTCGGTGTCCCAGATCATGCCGGAGTTCTGCAGCATGACGACGACGTCGAAGTCCTTGAGCTTCGTTGTGTCGAAGACAGCGGGATCGGCGGTCTCGACGAGTTCGAAGCCGCCCGCGGCGGCCTCCTCCTTGAACATCTGGACGCCGGCCGGGATGGAGGCGTGTACATAGCCGACGGCTCGGGTGAAGAGCAGGGCGCGGAAGGCTGGGGCCTTGCCGGTGGTGGCTGCTGATGCGGGCAGTGCGGTCAGCGCGAGGAGCAGTGCGCCCACCAGCGCGATGAGCATGCGCCGCATGTCACGAACATGACAGCACAATCGATGACGGCTCACGAGCGGGTCCTCTCTGCGGGTTGCGGACGGGCGGGGTCTGGCAGTGGTGCCGAGGGCTGTCCCGTAATCCCTGGTGGATCGGCGTACGGCGTCGGACGCGGTACATCGCACAGCGGGGGGACGCCCGAACACGGGATGTATTCAGGCGTTCCGACAACGCGACGAGGTGCCGTGGCTGTCGTCGCGCGCCCGCCAGGGATTACGGGACAGCCCTCAGGGCTCGGCGCAGAAAGGCCAGGCCGTCGGTCGCGATGCTGTCCTGGGTGCCGGCGAGCGGCCGCCACACCGAGGCGGCGACCGCGATGGCATCGTTGTGAGCGGTGAACGACTCGATGCAGAGCGGTCCCCAGTAGCCGCTCGTGGTGAGCGCGGTGAGGAAGCCGGGCCAGTCGAGGCTGTCGGCGCCGGGGGTGCCCCGGTCGTTGGCACACACCTGGACGTGGACGATGCGGCCGGCCGCGCGGTGCACGGCGTCGGGCAGCGAGCGTTCCTCGATGTTCTGGTGGTAGATGTCGAGCGCGAGGCCGATGGTGGCCCCGGGGAGGCCGGTCAGCGCTTCGAGGGTCTGGTCGACGGTGTTGAGCAGACTCGTCTCGTACCGGTTGAGGGGTTCCACGGCCAGGCGCACCCCCGCCGCGCGGGCGTGGCCGACGACGGGGGCGAGGTTCTCCCGCAACTCCTCGTACGCGGCGGCGCGTTCGGCACGGTCCATCCGCCAGGTGCGGCCCACCGCCGCGTACATGGGTCCGGCGACGGCGGGGGCGCCGAGAGCCCCGGCGGCGTCGACGCAGCGGAACAGGTAGTCCTGGGTGACCCGGACGGTCCGCGGATCGGTGCGGACGAGGTCACGGCCGGGCGGCATGACGGCGATCACTGCGGCGGGGGCGAGACCGGAGGCGTCGAGGAGCTTGGCGACGGACGCGGGCGCCCAGTCCCGTTCGTTCTCCAGCGGGATCTCTACGCAGTCGAAGCCCCATGCGGACAGCCGGGGCAGGACGTCACCCAGTGTTTCGTACGTCACCGGCGAGTGCCAGATCCACGGATTGGCACCGAGCGGGAAGGCGACGGTCACTTCTTGCCTCCCCACTTCTCCGGGAATCCGGGCAGGTTCTCGCAGCCGCACATCGCGTAGTGCAGGGGCGGCATGCCCGGCTTGTAGTACTGGTCGAGGGTGTCCTGGGTGATGGTGGGCTGCGGGAGCTTCCACTCCTTCGGGACCTCTTCCCCCTTCAGGATCCTCAGCGCGGCGACGACCGGAGTGCGCCACTGGAAAGTGGGGTACGAGGGGGCGACGGCGGTGAGCTTCTTCTCCTGCCAGACCTGGAGGAAGTCCTGCTGGTCCTCGCCGGTGATGGGCGGTACGTCCTTACCGGCGTCCTCGAATGCCTCGACTGCGGCGACGGAGGTCGCCCCGGAGTCCATCCAGACGCCGTCGATGTCGCCGTTGCGGGTGAGGGCGTCGGTGACGATCGCCTTCGTCTTCGCCGGGTCGCCGTCGGTGAACTTCACGTCCACGACGTCGAGTCCGCTCTTGTCGAACGCGAGCTTCGCCGCCGACCAGCGGGTCTCCAGCACATCGACGCCCGGCGAGATCCGCAGGGCAAGAATCCTCCCCTTGGGCTTCACCTTCCCGACGAGGAAGTCGGCGGCGACCGCCCCGTATCCGTAGCCGCCGATCGGGTTGATGAAGGTGACGGCACAGTCGGTCTCGACGCCGCGGTCGAAGACGATCACGGGCACCGTGCCGCAGGCCTGCTCGACGGCCGGGGTGAGGGTGGCCGTGGTGTTCGGGGAGACGATCAGGGCATCGCAGTCCTGGCCTGCGAGTTCCTGGATGTCGGAGATCTGCTTGTCGTCCTTGCCCTGCGCGTCGAGCACGGTGAATTCGGTGATCTCCTTGTGGAGCGCGGCCTCGGCCCGCATGTTCTTCAGGCCGACCTGGCGCCAGGGGTTGAAGACTCCGGCGTTGGAGAAGCAGAGATGGATTCCGCCGCCGCCCTTCTTCCGGTACTGGGTGGTGTCGACGAGCTCCGGGCTGAGCATCTGCTCCCACGGTCTCCCGGCGGGGCCCTGTGGGGTGATCTCGGCGAGGCCGAGCTGGCGCTCGTACTCGGCCCGGTCGAAGAACTTCGACTGCTCGCCGGCGCCCGGGGTGCCCGTGCTGCCGCTCGCTCCGGCGGCGGGCGCGTCGGGGGGTGCGTCGCTCGTGCAGCCGGCCAGCAGCGCCGCGCCCAGCAGTGCGGCGACCGGCGCGAGGACGTGTCCGAACTTTCGCGTACTCATGAGGTTTTCGCTCCCGGGGGTTGGGGGCCGCGGCGGCGCAGCCGGGACCAGTCGGCTGCGCCGAGGGCTACGGCGGCGATGACGATGACGCCTTGCACGGTCGATTCCAGGGCTCCGGAGACGCCTTGGAGGTTGAGCAGGGTGAACAGTGCCTGGAGCGAGAACGCCCCGGCCATCGCCGCGACGACGGAGCCCCGGCCGCCGCCGAGCACCACGCCACCCAGGACGACGGCTGTGATCGCCTCGAACTCGTAGCCCCGGCCCGCCTGTGCCGAGACTCCGGAGAAGCCTCCGACGAGTACGGCCGCGAGCGCGGCCGCGCCGCCGGAGAGCACGAAGGCGATGGTCCGGGCACGCGCGACCCGGACTCCGGCCAGGGCCGCCGCACGTTCGCTGTCGCCGGTGGCGAGGAGCGTACGGCCGAAGTCGGAACGCATCAGGCGTACGGCCAGGAGGCCCGCGACGACGCAGGCGAGCACGGCCCATGGCAGCCAGCCGAACGCGGTGCCGCGTCCCAGCCTGCGGAACTCCGCGGGCAGCGCGCCGTGCGGGGAGCCTCCGGTCCAGAAGAAGACGGCGCCTTCGAGGATCAGCATCATGCCGAGCGTGGTGATGAACGACGGCACGCGCAGCAGGGTGGTGATCAGTCCGCTGACGAGACCGGCGAGGGCTCCGGCGAGCAACAGAACCGCGGTGACCAGCGGCCAGGGCGCGGCCGGGAAAGAGCCGTACAGTTCGGCGGCGACGACCACACCCGCGGTGACGATCGCTCCGACGGAGAGGTCGAACTCGCCGCAGACGATGACCAGGTACTGGCCGGCCGCAAGGATCACGAGGGGGGCGGCGCGCTTGACGAAGGAGAGGAAGCGGTCGGGTTCGTAGAAGCCCGGGTCGGTGAGGGCGAGTGCGGTCAGGAGCACCGCGAGCAGGAGGTAGACGGGTGTGCCCGTGGTGAGGGCACGCAGGACACGGCGGCCGGCGGGCGCCTGGGCGGCGGTGGTCATGCGGTCCTCCCCTGCGGGGTGCGGCGGCCCCGCGTGTAGAGGGCGACGGCCGCGATGATGACGACGCCGCGGACGACGTTCTTGAAGAACGGGTCCACGGACAACTGGTTGAAGACGTTGTCGAGCACGGCCAGGACGAGGACTCCACCGAGAGTGCCCGCCACTCCTCCGCGCCCGCCGGCGAGCGCGGTGCCGCCGAGGACGACGGCGGCGATGGACTCCAGGTCGTATCGGGCCTCCGTGCCCGCCCAGGGAGCACCGGCGCCGAGCCGTGCGGCGAGGAAGAGTGCCGCGGCCCCGACACAGAGCGAGCACAGGAGGTGTGCGGTGACGACGGTGCGCCGGGTGCGTACGCCGGAGAGCCGGGCGGCGTGCTCGTCGCCGCCGGTCGCGTACATGTGGTGGCCGATCCGGGTGCGGCGGGTGATCAGCCAGAGGACGGCGGCGACCGCGAGCAGGAGAAAGAGGGAGACGGGGACCGGTCCGATCCGGTCGTAGCCGAGGTGCTGGAAGGAAGTGGGGACCTTGCCGGCGGGGCCGGTGTAGTTGTCCTCGATCCAGCCGCGCAGGATGAATGCCGTGCCGAGAGTTGCGATGAAGGCGTTGACCTTGAGCCCGGTGACGATCAGCCCGTTGGCCAGGCCGACGGCGGCGCAGAGCGCGAGGACTGCGACGACCGCGACGAGCACGCTGCCGCTCTCCATCGTCTCCGCGGCGACGAGGGTGCCCAGACTGATGAGGTAGGCGACCGACAGGTCGAGCGATCCGCCGAGGATGACCACGGACTGACCGACGGCCACGAGGCCGAGGGCGACACAGTTCTGGAGGATCGTGACCACGTTGGTCACGGTCAGGAAATCCCCGCCCCGGGCCGCGACGACGATCCAGCCGAGCACGGTGACGACGAGGGCGGCGAGCCAGACCCCGGCCACGGGGCCGGTGGGAAGTGGCCGGGCCGTCCGCGGAGCTTCGGTGCGGAGCCGGGTGCCCAGGTCGGGCCGCAGTGCGGTCATGCTGCTCCCTCCCGTGCACGGTCGCCGCCGGTGGCGACGCGCATGACGGCCTCTTCCGTGGCACCTGCGGGCAGTTCACCGGCGAGCCGGCCCTCGGACATGACGAGGATGCGGTCGCTCATGCCGATCAGCTCGGGCAGTTCGGAGGAGATGATCAGGACGGCGAGGCCCTCGCGCGCCAGTTCCCGCACGAGGGTGTGGATGGCCGCCTTGGCGCCGACATCGACGCCCCGGGTCGGCTCGTCGAAGAGGAGCACCCGTGGGCGGGCGGCGAGCCACTTGGCGATGACGACCTTCTGCTGATTGCCGCCGGACAGGTACTGGACCTGCTGATCGGCGCCGTGGGCATGAAGGCGTACGCGTTCCAGCAGGGCGGTCGCCTCGCGACCGGCGGCCGGCCTGCCGCGGGTGGGGACGGCGCGGGTCACGAGCAGCGCGTTGTCGGTCACCGACTGGTGCAGCGCGAGGCCCTCCCCCTTGCGGTCCTCGGTGACCAGGGCGATCCCGGCCCGGACGGCTTCCCGGGGGCGGGCCGGGCGCAGTTCTTCCCCGCCGACGGTCATGGTGCCCGTGGTGAAGGGATCGGCGCCGAAGAGGGCTCGGGCGAGGGAGGTCCGGCCGGAGCCCTGGAGACCGGCGACGCCGACGACCTCGCCGGCCCGCAGGGTCAGATCGATGCCGCGGATCCGGGAGTTGCCGCCGCCGCATACCGTGAGCCGTACCTCGCCCGGCTCCTGCGGCCCGGCCCTGGGCGGGTAGTAGGCGCCGAGTTCCCGTCCGACCATGGCGCGGACGACCCTGTCGGCGTCGGTGTCCCGGGTGGTGAAGGTGGTGACGCGGCGGCCGTCCTTGAGGACGGTGATGCGTCGCGAGAGGTCGAAGACCTCGCGGAGCCGGTGCGAGACATAGAGGATGCCGAGTCCGCGGGCGGTGAGACGGCGGACCAGGGCGCAGAGCCGCTCGACCTCGTGGTCGGCGAGTGCGGCGGTGGGTTCGTCCATCACCAGGATACGGACGTCGGATGCGAGGGCCTTGACGATCTCCACGGTCTGCCGGCGTGCGACGGAGAGTTCGTGCACCGGGGTACGCGGGGTGATGCCGGTCTCGTCGAGTTCGGCCAGGAGTTCGGCGGTGCGCCGCTCCATGGTGCGCCGGTCGACGAGTCCGTACCGGGTCGGTTCGCGGCCGAGGAAGACGTTCTCGGCGACCGTGCGGTGCTCCAGGAGCGCGAACTCCTGGTGGATGATGCCGATCCCGGCGGCCTGGGCCTGGGCCGGGTGGCTGAAGGAGTGGACGGTGCCGTCGATGGTGAGGGTTCCCGCGTCGGGCACGTGCTCGCCCGCGAGGATCTTCATCAAGGTCGACTTTCCCGCACCGTTCTCCCCCACCAGGGCATGCACTTCTCCGGCTTCGAGGTCGAGCCCCACCCCTTCGAGCACACGCACCCCGAGAAAGCTCTTGGACACACCCTGCATCGTCAGCATCGAACTGCTCCTCGCTCAGTGGTCTGCAGAGCAGATTCGTGACAGGAATTGGGAGTGTCAAGGTCTCAAGCACCTTTGATTTGAGTCGACTTGGCTGCCACTTATGCCGATGAACGAACAGTGGATGCCTTGTGAGCAGCGAAAGTCGTCCCTAGGGTGACTGCCATGTCTTCGCCGTCGGATCGCACTCCCGCTGCCGCATCGCACTCGCCGGGCGAGGTGCTCGCACTGATCGGTTCCGGGGCGGTGACGACCCGGGCCGATATCGCCCGGGTCACCAAAATGGCCCGTTCGACGGTCTCCCAGCGCGTGGACACCCTGATCGCGTACGGTCTCGTGGACGAGGACGCCGACGGCGGCTCCACCGGCGGCCGGCCGCCGCGACGACTGGCGCTGCGCACCCGTGAGCACGCCGTGGCCGGGGTCGATCTGGGAGCCTCGCACTGCCGGGTGGCGCTGATGGACATCGGCGGGACCACTCTCGCCACGCACGAGGAGCCGCTGTCGATCGGGGACGGCCCGGACTCCGTGCTGCGGCACGTGGAGCGCACCGTGCGCGCCCTGCTGGAGGAGACGCGCCGGGAGCCGGGAACGCTTCGGTCCATCGGCGTCGGGGTGCCGGGTCCGGTGGAGTTCTCCACCGGCCGTCCCGTCGATCCGCCGATCATGCCGGGCTGGCACCGGTACCCGATCCCGGAATTCTTCGCCTCCCGGTTCGGGGTGCGGGCACTCGTCGACAACGATGTGAACGTGATGGCGCTGGGCGAGCAGCGGCGCGCGTTCCCGGACTGCCGCTATCTGCTGTACATCAAGGTCGGTACGGGGATCGGCTGCGGGATCGTCGCCGACGGCAAGCTGCACCGGGGGGCGCAGGGATGCGCGGGCGACATCGGCCACATCCGGGTCGCCGATCTCGACGATCCGTGCCGGTGCGGCAATTCGGGCTGCCTGGAGGCGGTCGCGGGTGGCGCGTCACTGGCGGCGAAGCTGGTGGGTCTGGGGCTGGAGGCCGCATCGGGCAGCGATGTGGTGCGACTGGTGCAGTCCGGGAACCGGGACGCGGTGCGGATGGTCCGGGAGGCCGGGCGGGCGGTCGGCGAGGTCCTGGCCGGGCTGGTGAACTTCTTCAACCCGGACACGGTGGTGATGGGCGGTGCGCTGGCCGCCGTTCACGACCAGTTGCTCGCAGGGGTGCGGGAGGCGGTGTACCGGCGCTCGCACCCGCTGGCCACTCAGCTGCTGCGGATCGAGCCGAGCCGTACGGGTGAGAACGCGGCGGCGGTGGGGGCGGGGATCCTCGCCATCGAGCACGCCCTGTCTCCCGAGCAGGTGAACCGGCTGGTCGCGGGCTGAGCGCCAATGTCCCCGCGCGCACGGGCGGTGCGCGCGGGGACACCGGTCACAACGGCACGTGGTGGTGCGGTTATGCGGGAGTCATCAGGTCCCACCGGGCCTCGAACAGTACGCACCGGTACTGCGCCCAGCTCCCGTCGGCGACACCCGCGTCCCCGGCGGCCACGCACTCCTGCTGGGTGTCGAACGAGCCGGAGACGTCCCAGCCCTGCGCCCCGGCCTCGGACGCGGCGGCGGCCGAGGCCGTCGCGACGGTGACGACGGCTCCGGCGCCGGTGAGTGCGAGCGCCATGGCAAGGCCCGCGGCCGCGGTGGCGGCGGTCCTGATCGGCTTGTGCATGAAGGCCTCCTTCTGGCCGTACGGACAACAGGCATTTCCGCCGCCGCTGCGACGGTCGCGACGAGGTCTCAGCGCGTGCGCACGATGTCCACGTCGGACGCCTTCACAAAGGCGATCCGGTGGCCGATCTGCACCGTCACGTACTTCTCCTTGCCACGGAAGTACGCGTGGTCGAGCGGGTACGAGGCGTCGATCGTCGGCGCGTAGTAGAAGCCGGTCGGCGCCTCGCCGCCGCCGGGGTAGGACTGGCCGGCCTTGATCGTGTACTGGAGCGGCGCGCCCACCCGCTTGTCCGCGAAGTCCGCGGGGTACTCGGTCTTCTCCGGGTACGCGACCCCGTACACCGGCACGTCCGTGCGACCCGCCTTCGGCCTGACGACGTAGCCGGAGGTGGGCGTGGTGTTGCGGCTGCGGGCCGGGGTCTGGAACCAGGCCTTCTGGCCGTACCACCAGATCGCCGTCCAGCCGGGGGCGTGGTCCGCGACGACGGCCTGCTGGGTGGCGCTGATCTTGCTGCCCCAGTCGGCGGCGCAGTTGGTGCCGGGCGAACCGTCGGTGTGCAGGCCGGGGTCTGAGAACAGGGGCGCGTCGGTGGACGGCGCGGTGTGCAGCGGGACGGCGCTGGAGCCCTGGACCGGCAGGTCGACACCCTTCTCGCAGTCGCGGAACGCCTGCTGGTTCTTCTTGAAGTCCGGGCTGACGGTGATCAGTTCGCTGCTCTTGGAAGCACTCGGCACGGTGGGTTTGCCGAGCAGCGCCATGAAGCGGTTCCAGTCCCAGTAGGTGCCCGGGTCCCAGTGCATGTTCCTGGTGCCGGAAGCACTGGTGGGCGGTACTCCGTCGTGGCCGATGATGTGCTGGCGGTCGAGCGGTATGTCGTACTTGGCCGCGAGGTAGCGCACCAGTTTGGCGGTCGAGCGGTACATCTCGGGGGTGTACCACTTGGCGCCCTCGACGGCGACCCCCTCCTGCTCGATGCCGATGGAGTGGCTGTTGATGTACCAGTTGCCCGCCTGCCAGGCGACGTCCTTGCCCTTGACCATCTGGGTGACATGGCCGTCGGACGAGCGCACCACGTAGTGGGCGGAGGTCTGCTTCAGCGGGTTCTGGAAGATCTTCAGGGTGGTGTCGAAGTCTTCCTCGGTGTCGTGCAGAACAATGAACCTGATCTTGTTGGTGTGCGGCCGGTCAGCGGTGTCGTAGTTCCCGTACGTCTCCTTGTCGGCCGGGTCACCCGTCTGCTGGTAGGCCGCCGGTACCCAGTCGCATGCGAGGCTGCGCGGGCATTCCGGTCGCACCCCGTCCGCGCCGGCCTGTGCCGCGGGGCTGAGCAGCGCCATGCTCAGTGCGCCGACACCTGTCAACGCGAGTGCGAGTCCGGTCCTCTGCTTGGACGTCATGACAACCCTTCTTGGAGCCGTGCGTGTTTGAGCCGTGCGTGATCCGATCTCACTCTTCCGCTGTGCGCGCACACTCTCCGACCTGAGATGACAGCACGTCAAGGGATCCGTGGAGGTCGCGGATCGAGCCAGTGGACCAGACCACTGACGGGTTGCCTGACCTGCGGCGGAAGGATTCAACCGATCTTCCACGACGGCTCGTTGCCGGGGTTGAGCGCGCGGGCCGGAGGCCATCCGGCCCGTGCCGGTACTTCCCCTCACGAGCGCGCCATTCATGTGACTAATCCCGGATGCGCGTGCCCCGGAGGACCGAAGGGTAGTGCTCGCGCCGACACGATCACGTCCGTGCGACGCCCGCACGACAGTCCAGGAAAGGCCGGACACACATGGCTCAGCCCTTCACCCTGCCGGACTTCTACGTTCCGTACCCGGCACGGCTCAACGCCCATGTCGAGGAGGCCCGGGTCCACACCAAGCGGTGGGCACGCAGCATGGGGATGGTGGAGGGTTCGGGCATCTGGGAGGAGAAGGACATCGACTCCCACGACTACGCGCTGCTGTGTGCGTACACCCACCCCGACTGCTCGGCCGAGGCACTCTCGCTGGTCACCGACTGGTACGTGTGGGTCTTCTTCTTCGATGACCACTTCCTGGAGCTCTTCAAGCGCCACCCCGACCGTGAGGGCGCCAAGCGCTATCTGGACCGGTTGCCCGCGTTCATGCCGATGGACCGCGGGGCCCCGATGCCGGAGCCGACGAACCCGGTCGAGACGGGGCTGGCCGATCTGTGGACGCGTACGGTGCCGAGCATGTCCGACGCCTGGCGGGTCAGGTTCGCCGTGGCCACGGAGAACCTGCTCAACGAGTCGCTCTGGGAGCTCTCCAACATCAACGAGGGGCGCATCGCCAACCCGGTCGAATACATCGAGATGCGCCGCAAGGTGGGTGGTGCCCCGTGGTCGGCGGGTCTGGTGGAGTACGCGGCGGACGCCGAGGTTCCCGAGGCGGTGGCCGACGAGCGCGCGTTGCGGGTGCTGCGTGACGCCTTCTCCGACGGTGTGCATCTGCGCAACGACCTCTTCTCGTACCAGCGGGAGGTCGAGGACGAGGGCGAGAACAGCAACGGTGTGCTGGTCCTGGAGCACTTCCTCGGCTGCACCACGCAGGAGGCCGCCGACGCGGTGAACGATCTGCTGACGTCCCGGCTCCAGCAGTTCGAGAACACCGCGCTCACCGAACTCGGGCCGCTCTGTGCGGAGAAGGGGCTCGATCCCGCTCGGACCGCGGCGGTTCTCGCGTACGTCAAGGGCTTGCAGGACTGGCAGTCCGGCGGCCATGAGTGGCACATGCGCTCCAGCCGCTACATGAACGACGGCGCGGTCGAAGCGGCCACGACCGGCTTCGGCATGGCCGCGGCCTCGATCCGGTTCACCTCGCGCTCGGAGGCGGCCCGGCTGCGCAGCCACACCCATGTGCCGCACCAGCGGGTCGGCGCGTCGCTGCTGCCCGGCTTCGAGCTGCCCTTCGGCACGACGCTCAGTCCGCATCTGGCCGGGGCGCGGGTACGGATCGTCGACTGGGCGCGCCGGATGGGCATTCTGGAGGCACAGCCGGGGGTGCCCGGTTCGCACATCTGGGACGAGGAGCGGCTCCTCGCGACCGATCTGCCGCTGTGCGCGGCAGGCCTGCACCCGGACGCGACACCGCAGGAGCTGGACCTCTCCTCGCAGTGGCTGACCTGGGGGACGTACGGCGACGACTGGTTCCCGGTGGTGCACGGCCGGGCGCGCGACCTGGCGGGCGCCAAGCTCGCCAATGAGCGGCTGTCGCTGTTCATGCCCCTGGACGGGTCCGGGACGCCCGAACCGGTCAACGCTCTGGAGCGTGGGCTCGCCGATCTCTGGGCGCGGACCTCGGCCCCGATGGACGCGAGCGGGCGCAGCGCGTTCCGCAAGGCGGTCGAGGACATGACCGCGAGCTGGGTGTGGGAGCTGGCCAACCAGGTGCAGAACCGCATCCCCGACCCGGTGGACTACGTCGAGATGCGGCGCATGACCTTCGGCTCCGATCTGACGATGAGCCTGTGCCGGCTGGGTCATGGCAGGAAGGTCCCGCCGGAGATCTACCACAGCGGGCCGCTGCGCTCCCTGGAGAACGCGGCGGCGGACTACGCGTGTCTGCTCAACGACCTGTTCTCGTACCAGAAGGAGATCGAGTTCGAGGGCGAGGTGCACAACGGCGTCCTGGTCGTGCAGAACTTCTTCGGGGTGGACTATCCGACCGGGGTGGCGATCGTGTACGACCTGATGAAGTCGCGGCTGAGGCAGTTCCTGCATGTCGCCGAGCAGGAACTCCCGGTGCTCTACGACGACTTCGGGCTGGACGCGGAGGCGAGGGAGGTCCTGGCCGGATACGTGCAGGAGCTCAAGCACTGGATCGCGGGCATCCTGATCTGGCACCGGGACTGCCGGCGCTACCGGGAGCAGGACCTGTTGCGCGGCACCGGAGCCCCGTGGCACATCAGCGGTCCCACGGGGCTCGGTGTCTCGGCGGCGCGGGTGACCGCGCTGTTCGCTCAGTCCTCGGCGATCAGCGTGTAGCGGCCTCCTGTACGTGCCTTGAAGACTTTCTCGCCGTTCGCGAACAGCGAGCTGCGGACGGTCACTTCGCGGCTGCGGCTCGCCGTGATCACCACACGGCGGGCCTGCCCGGCGGCCCATTCGATGTCGACGGTGAAGCCTCCCCGGGCGCGCAGTCCGCGCACCGATCCGTCCGGCCAGCCCGGCGGGAGGGCGGGGAGGATGTCGACGGTACCGTGCTGGCTCTGCAGCAGCATTTCGGCGATGCCCGAGGTGGCGCCGAAGTTGCCGTCGACCTGGAAGGGCGGGTGGGTGTCCCAGAGGTTGGGCAGGGTGGAGCTCTTCAGCTGTTCGGCGAGCATCCGGTGGGCGTGGTCGCCGTCGCGCAGCCGCGCCCAGAAGTTGATCTTCCATGCCTTGGACCAGCCGGCGCCGCCGTCGCCGCGTGCACCGAGGGAGACCTTGGCCGCCTCGGCCCACTCGCTGCCGGGTTCGATCTGGCGCCCGGGGTGCAGGGCGAAGAGGTGCGAGACATGGCGGTGGTCGTCGGCCGGGTCGTCGCGGTCGGACTTCCACTCCTGGAGCTGGCCCCAGGAACCGATGCGCAGCCCGGGGTCGAGCCGGTCGAGGGCGTTCTCCAGCCGGCTGCGGAAGGCGGGTGCGTCGCCGAGGGTGCGGGCGGCCTCCAGGGTGTTGGTGAAAAGGTCGTGCACGATCTGCTGGGACATCGAGGCACCGGCGGTGAAGTCGCCGTGCTCCGGAGAGTAGCTGGGGGTGACGACGAGCAGTCCGTCGCGCGGGTCGGTGCGCAGATTGGCCAGCCAGAACTCGGCCGCCTCCTTCATCGCCGGGTAGGCGGTGGAGCGCAGGTAGTCGGTGGAGCCGCCGAACCGGTAGTGCTCGTACATCTGCTGGGCGTCTTCTCGTTGAAGGTGAGCTGTTCGGAGGCGAGCGTCCCGTACACACTCGCGCCGAGGGCACCGCCGCCCATGGGCAGCGACTCGCGCTCCCAGTCCACGGCCGGCGCGTCGTACCGAAGAGTCGGTTCCGCTCGCTTCTTCGCGTCAGCGGCACTCCCCGATTGATCGGAGGTGCCGACGGCCGCTGCTGCACCGGAGAGGGCGGGAATTCCCAGCGCAAGAGGGCCGGTTGCACCGATCGCTGTCTTCACCGTAGTGCGTCGCGTGATCCCGGATGTCATGCGATCGACGGTAGAGGTCCGATGACTGGCCCGACAAGGAGCATGACAAAGCGGCCTCTTGGACGGAGGCCGCGAGCACTTGGACAGATGCCGAATCAGGGGTCCCGCAGCCGCCCGGGAGGCACGGACGGCCGACGAGGGGGACCGTTTCAGCCCTGCTGGAACAGCTCGGCGGGCAGGGGCTTCAGCAGGGTGTAGAGATCGTCGGTGATCGGCCGGTCCCAGCTGGCGATGGTGACGAGCACGCCGTCGCTGCGGTCGAACTGGACACAGGAAATCCGGCTCTCGGAGAGCTTGACCCGGCGGACGATCAACAGGTTGTCGCCCTGCATCACGGGCATGTCCTCGGTGCCGGTGACCTCGACCGGCTCGTCGTTCTCCAGCGCGAGCAGCAGCTGGGCGACCTCGAACGGGACCTGTCCCTCCTCGGTCTCGCGGGCGGGCGAGCCCTCCGGGAGATTGCCGATGATCATCGCGGGGCCGCGGCCGCCGAACAGGTCGTAGCGCAGAAAGACGCCCTGACAGCTTCCGTCGGGAGCGGGCAGCAGACCGGCGCCCAGGTTCCCGGGCCAGTCCCCCGGGTCCATGGCCAGGACGTCGAAGTCGGGGCCGGCGGGTGTGGCGGCGCTACGGCGGCGGAGGAAGGACATGCAGCCATGTTACGTGTCCGGGCTCACGTTGCGGAGCCGGGTCCGCGCAGGCCGGGGCGCCGCCGGGTGTCCGGGAGGCGGACCGGGCGGTCCCGGACATGGCGCAGGCAGGGCCCGCGGAGGTCCGGGACGGCCCGGCGTCATCGGGTGGGAGGCTCGGCTCCGACCAGCCACATGGCGAAGAACTGCGCCCCGCCTCCGTAGGCGTGGCCGAGCGCCTTCCGGGCCTCGGGCACCTGGTGCTCGCCCGCCCGGCCCCGGACCTGCAACGCGGCCTCGGCGAAGCGGATCATGCCGGAGGCGCCGATCGGGTTGGTGGAGAGCACTCCGCCCGAGGGATTCACGGGCAGATCGCCGTCGAGTCCGGTGACGCCGGACTCGGTGAGCTTCCATCCCTCTCCCTCGTCGGCGAAGCCGAGATTCTCCAGCCACATCGGCTCGTACCAGGAGAACGGCACGTACATCTCCACGGCGTCGATCTCGCGTCGCGGATCGGTGATACCGGCCTGCCGGTACACATCGGCTGCGCAGTCTCGGCCCGCCCGCGGGGAGACGAAGTCCTTACCGGCGAAGAGCGTCGGCTCGCTGCGCATCGCGCCCCCGTGCACCCAGGCGGGCGGGTGCGGCGAACGGGCTGCTCCGGCACGGTCGGTGAGGATCATCGCGCAGGCGCCGTCGGAGGACGGGCAGGTTTCCGAGTAGCGGATCGGGTCCCAGAGCATCGGCGCCGAGCGGACCTTCTCCAGGGTGATGTCGGGGTCGTGGATGTGCGCGTACGGATTCTTGAGCGCGTTGCGGCGGTCCTTGTACGCGACGAGGGAGCCGACCGTGTCGGGCGCGCCGGTGCGGCGCATGTACGCCCGCACGTGCGGGGCGAAGAAGCCGCCCGCTCCGGCCAGCAGCGGCTGCTGGAACGGGATGGGCAGTGAGAGCCCCCACATGGCGTTGGACTCGGACTGCTTCTCGAAGGCGAGCGTGAGAACGGTGCGATGCACCCGCGCGGAGACCAGGTTGGCGGCGACCAGCGCGGTGGAGCCGCCGACCGAGCCCGCGGTGTGCACCCGGAGCATCGGTTTGCCGACCGCGCCGAGGGCATCGGCGAGATAGAGCTCCGGCATCATCAGGCCCTCGAAGAAGTCGGGTGCCTTGCCGATGACGACGGCGTCGATGTCCGCCCAGGTCAGTGCCGCGTCCTCCAGTGCGCGGACGGCGGCCTCGCGGACGAGTCCGGCGATGGAGACGTCCCGGCGCGCGGACACGTGTTTCGTCTGGCCGATGCCGACGACGGCCACGGGCTCCTCAGACATGAGCGCTCTCCCCTTCGAGGACGGCGACCAGGTTCTGCTGCAGGCAGGGCCCGGAGGTGGCGTGGGCGAGCGCCCGGTCGGACGCGCCGCGGTGGATGCGGGCTGCGGCCTCGCCGAGGCGGATCAGCCCGGCGGCCATGACGGGGTTGGCGGCCAGCGCACCGCCGGACGGGTTGACGTTCACGCTGTCGTCGAGTCCGAGCGCCTTGCGCAGCACCACCTCCTGGGAGGTGAACGGGGCGTGCAACTCGGCGGTGTCCACCGGCCGTTCGAAGACCCCGGCGCGGGTCGCGGCGAGCCGGGTGGACGGTGATTCGGTCAGCTCCCGCACCCCGAGGCCGTGGGCCTCGACGCGGTGGTCGATGCCTCGGATCCAGGCGGGGCGGGGGCACAGGGCCCGTGCGGTGTCACCGGCGGCAAGGATCACGGCGGCCGCGCCGTCACCGATCGGCGGGCAGTCGCCGGTGCGCAGCGGTTGCACGACGTACTCGCCGGCCGGGACCGGTCCCTTGAGCTGGGCGTGCGGGTTGTCCGCCGCGGCGGCCCGGCTACGGCGGGCGATCTCGGCGAGCGCGGCCTCGTCCGTGTCGCCCGCGTCGATCAGCGCCCGGGCCTGGAGAGCGGCGAGCGCGACGGAGTCCGGCCAGAGCGGGCCTGCGTAGTACGGGTCGAGCTGGCGGGTGAGGACGTCGCGCACCTCGCCGGGCGAGGACTTGCCGTAGGAGTAGACGAGCGCGGTGTCCGCCTGGCCGGTCTGGATCTTCACCCAGGCCTCGTACAGCGCCCAGGCTCCGTCCATCTCCACATGGGACTCGGAGATCGGCGGGTACGCGCCGACGCCGTCGAGCGCCATGGTGAAGGAAAAGGCGCGGCCCGCGAGGTAGTCGCTGGAACCGGAGCAGGTGAAGCCGATGTCGCTGGTCCTGAGCCCGGTCGCGTCGAGGACCCGGTGCAGGACGGGCATCAGCATCTCGACTTCGGAGAGTTCGTCCGTCCGCCGCAGATGGTCCGTCTGCGCGAAGGCGACGATCGCCACGTCTCGCATCTAGAGCAGCTCCTTGTACGCGTCGTAGTCGGCGTCGGGCTCGCCGGTCGGCCGGTAGTGGTCGGGGTGCCGTCCGCCCTCGGTCCAGACGGGTTCGACACGCAGGCCCATGCGCACCTGGTCGTACGGGATGCCGCCGATCCGCGCGTGCAGGGCGAGGTCCGCGCCGTCGAGCGCGATGTGCGCGTAGACGTAGGGGACTTCGATGTCCAGGTTCTTCGCCTTGATGTTGACGATGCAGAACGTGGTCACGGTGCCGCGCGGGCCGACCTCGACCTGTTCGGTGGTGGCGACCCCGCAGGTGGGGCAGGCACCGCGGGGCGGTACGTACACCTTGCGGCAGGAGGGGCAGCGCTCGCCGACGATGCGCCGTCGGGAGAGCGCGTCGAGGTATGCGCTCTGGGCGCGGCCGGGGGTGTACCGGTAGTCGAGCCTGGTGGGGGTGACGATGCCGGTGACGGGGTCGGTGAACCGGCCGTCGTGGGTCGCGGGTTGACCGGTCTCCTGGCCGTCGTACGGCTCGAAGCAGGCGATGTCGGTGATCGCTCCGGTGCGCTCGGCGGCCCAGCGGATCCGGACCCGCATGCCGGTGCGTACGGCTTCGGGGCCAGGTGCGGCGAGGGCGTGCAGCAGGGCGGTGTCGGCGCCGTCGAGCCGGACCAGGACCCAGGCGAAGGGGGTTTCCAGGGGCTGGCCGCGGCGCGGGACGGGGTTCCAGGCCCAGGTGGTGACGGTTCCGGTGGCGGCGACCTCGGTCAGTTCGCTGATCTCCTGTGCGGTCACGGGGTCGTACTCGACCGGCGGGACGAGGATCTTCCCCCCGGCGGTGCGGACGCCGAGGACGGTGCGTTCGCGCAGGCCGGTGAGGAAGGCGCTCTGGACGGGTCCGAGGGAGCGGGTGAAGGGGAATTCGACCACCAGCGGTGCGCTGAGGGCTTCGGGCACGGTTACCTCCTCGGCTCAGGCGCGCCGGTAGACGGGCGGGCGCTGATCGGCGAAGGCGCGGGCGCCTTCCTTGGCGTCGTCGGTCGCGAAGATCGGCCAGCCGCGTTTCAGTTCGGCGGCCAGTCCCTCGGTCTCGGTCATCTCGGCGGTCTCGTACACGGATGCCTTGACGGCCTCGACGGCGAGCGGTCCGCAGGCGTTGATCTGCTCGGCGACGGCGAGGGCCTCCTCCAGCGCGGTGCCGTCGGGGACGACCCTGCCGATCAGTCCGATACCGGCGGCTTCCGCGGCACTGTACGGGCGTCCGGTGAGGAGCATTTCGAGTGCGTGCGTCCGGGCGATCTGGCGCGGTAGCCGGACCGTCGAGCCGCCGATGGGGAAGAGCCCGCGCCGCACCTCGAAGAGCCCGAAGGTGGCACCCGCTCCGGCGATCCGGATGTCGGTGCCCTGGAGGATCTCGGTGCCGCCCGCGACGCAGTGTCCCTCCACGGCGGCGATGACCGGTTTGCGGGGGCGGTGGTGGCGCAGCATCGCCTTCCAGTGCAGATCGGGGTCGGCGGTCATCCGGTCCCGGTACTGCTCGCCCTCCATCCCCTTGCCCGCCAGGGCCTTGAGGTCCATGCCGGCGCAGAAGCAACCGCCCGCGCCGGTCAGGACGACCGAGCGGATCGTGTCGTCCTCGTCCGCCGCCAGCCAGCCGTCGTACAGCCCGACCAGCATCGGCAGCGACAAGGCGTTCTTCGCCTCCGGTCTGTTCAGGGTGAGCACCAGTGTGGCGCCCTCGCGCCGCACGGCGAGATGTTCCGTACCAGCCATTGTCCGCCTCCCGTCCAAAGACCTGGTGCCGCGGCAGGCAACGTTCGCCCCGTCGCGGCGCCCGGCACGCACTCTCGCCGCACCGGACGAAAGCCCGAGTACGTCCAGTACGAGGGCTTCCGGCCGGCACGCCGGGAGCACGCACCGGACGCCGCTCCTTGACCGGCAAACGTTGCCCGCAGCGGCACTAGAACAGGTTGCAGTAGGCGATGGCCCAGTTCAATAGTTTTCTGACAGCTAGTCAGATTTCCTCGACGGCACCTCTTCCCAGTTGCGCCTCCCGGCGCTCTAATGACCGCCGAGCCAGTCAGCTTCCGGGGTCAGGAGGAACGGTGGAGTACAACCTTGCCGACCTGTTCGAGTCGGTCGTCGACGCGGTCCCGGAACGCGAGGCGCTCGTCTACCTCGACCACCCCGGCACGGGCGCGGAGCGCCGGCTGACGTACGCGGAGCTGGACGCGGCGGCCAACCGCCTCGCCCACCATCTGATCGAGGCGGGCATCGCCCCGGGCGAGCATCTGGGGCTGCACCTCTACAACGGGGTCGAGTACCTCCAGACCGTGCTGGCCTGCCTCAAGGCCAGGATCGTCCCCGTCAATGTGAACTACCGCTATGTGGAAGAGGAGTTGATCTACCTCTACCGCGACGCCGATCTGGCCGCGCTGGTCTTCGACGCCGAGTTCGACGAACGGGTCGCGGCGGCCGCGCCGAAGGCACCGGGCCTGCGTCATCTGGTGCGGGTGGGCGCGCCGCAGGCGGGGGTCCGGGGCCCCGAGGCCGTCGCATTCACCGATGCCGAGGCGGCCGGGAGCCCTGAGCGCGGCTTCCCGCCGCGGTCGGCCGACGACCAGTTCATCATCTACACCGGCGGCACCACCGGAATGCCCAAGGGGGTGATGTGGCGCCAGGAGGACCTCTTCTTCTCCGGCCTGGGCGGCGGCGCGCCGACCGGTGAGCCGGTGAAGAGCCCGCAGGAGCTGGCCGAGCGGGTCGCCGCGGGCGGTGACGGGATCACCTTCTTCCCCACTCCCCCGCTGATGCACGGCACCTCGACGCTCACCGCCTTCATCGGTTTCAACTTCGGGCAGCGGGTCGTGGTCCACCGCAAGTTCGTGCCCCGGGAAGTGCTCCGTACGATCGAGAAGGAGAAGGTCACCAGCGTGTCGCTGGTGGGCGACGCGATGCTGCGGCCGCTGATCGACGCCCTGAAGGGCCCACTGGAGGGAACCGACTGCTCGTCGCTGTTCTCCGTGTCCAGCTCGGGCGCGATCATGTCGGACTCGGTGCGCGCGGAGTTCCAGGAATTGGTGCCGACAGTGATGCTGCTGAACAACTTCGGCTCGTCGGAATCCGGGTTCAACGGCACGGCGACGGCCGACTCGGGCCCGGAGAAGGGGTTCAGGCTCCAGGTCAACTCCCGTACGGCGGTGGTCGATCCGGCGACGTACGAGCCGGTCGCCCCGGGTGAGCCGGGGCGGATCGCCCAGCGCGGGCATGTGCCACTCGGGTACTACAACGACCCCGGCAAGACCGCGGAGACCTTCTTCCGCCGGGGGGAGGAGCGATGGGTCCTGCTCGGCGACATGGCGACGGTCGACGAGGACGGCATCGTCACGGTGCTCGGCCGCGGCTCGCAGTGCATCAACACCGGGGGCGAGAAGGTCTACCCCGAGGAGGTCGAGCAGGCGCTGAAGGCCCATCCGGACGTGTACGACGCGTTGGTCGCCGCGGCGCCCGACGACCGGTGGGGCAACCGTGTCGCGGCGGTGGTGCAGCTGCGCGAGGGGGCATCCGAACCCACGCTCGACGACCTCCAGGCCCACTGCCGGACCCGTCTGGCGGGCTACAAGATCCCCCGCCGGCTGGTGATCACCCGCCGGATCCAGCGCTCGCCGAGCGGCAAGGCCGACTACCGGTGGGCCCGCTCGATCGTCGCACCCCGGCCCGAACCCGGGGAATGAAGGCGGGCCCGGCCGCCGCGCGGAGGTTCCGCAGTAAGCCATTCGGGCACGCTCCGAACCCATCCGCTCACCCTATGTGGCCGCCGGGAGGGATCGCCCATAACTTCGGCTCATGAGGAAACGAAACATCACAATCCTTGGCGCGGTCGCGGTCCTCTCGGCCGCGGGTTGCGGAATGTCCATGCCGTCCGCCTCGGCCACGGGCTCTCACGTGGTCCGTCCGGGCCAGTCGATCCAGAAGGCGGTGGACGCCGCCCAGCCGGGTGACACCGTCGTCCTGCTGCCCGGCACGTACCGGGAGAGCGTCCTGATCACCAAGCCCGACCTCACCCTGCGCGGCTCCGGCAGCCAGACCGTGCTGCGCCCGGCCGAGCCCGGCGCGAAGGCCGCCGGTGCCTGCGCGAAGGCCGGCAGCGGAATCTGCGTCCTGGGCAAGGCGGGCCGGACCGTGGACGGTGTGCGCATCGACTCGCTGTCCGTCTCCGGCTTCAAGAAGAACGGCGTCTGGGCCTCCTGGACCGACCGGCTGGCCGTCCGGCGGGTGACCGCCGAACACAACGGCGTCTGGGGCATCGCCCAGGAGCGCTCCACCCGTGGTGCGTTCATGGCCAACATCGCCCGTGCCAACGGCGACGCGGGCATCTTCGTCGCCAACACCGTGGACGAGGAGGGCGGCGCCACCGACACCAGGGGCACCGAGCTCCAGGACAACACACTCACCGACAACCGGATCGGCTTCACCGCCAGGCGGGTGCGCAACCTGTCGGTGCACGGCAACAGCTTCACCGGCAACTGCACCGGTGTGTTCGTCGTGGGCGACGAGGGCAAGCCGCAGGCCGGAGCGATGACGGTCGAGTCCAACGAGATCAAGGGCAACAACAAATTCTGCCCCGCGACCGAACGGCTCTCGGCCCTCCAGGGCTCCGGCATCGTGCTCACCGGCGCCGCGGACACCGTGGTGCGCGCCAACACCATCCGCGACAACTCCGGCACCACCCCGATGTCCGGCGGTGTCGTCCTGTTCAAGAGCTTCGTGGGCGCCAAGAACACCGGCAACACCATCAGCGGCAATGTCGTGCTCGGCAACAAGCCGGCCGACCTCGCCAATGGGGACACCGGTAAGGGCAACACGTTCACCGACAACGTCTGCACCAAGTCCGCACCGGCCGGGATGTGCTGACCGGTGCACCCCCGCACGAGGAGAAGCGAAACAGCATGACCACTGTGAGCCCCACCCCCACACCCACCCCCGTACACGCCGCCCTCCCGCACCCCGTCACTCCCCCGCAGCCGGCCATGCAGCTGCGTGAGCTCGTCTTCGGCGCGGCCAGGGCCGCCGCCGTGCGCGCCGCCGCCCGTCTGGGCGTCGCCGACGCGCTGGGCGAGACGCCCGCGACGGCACAGGAACTCGCGGCACTGGTGAAGGCCGAGCCGGCGCCGCTGCGGCGGCTGCTGCGCGCCCTGTCCTGCTACGGAATCTTCACCGAGACCCCGGACGGGCAGTTCGCCCACACCGAGATGTCGCGCCTGCTGCGCGAGGACGACCCCAACAGCCTGCGCTACATCTCGCTGTGGTGCACCGAGCCCTGGACCTGGGACGTCTGGCCGCACCTCGACGACGCGGTGCGCACCGGCGAAAGCGTCTTCGCGGACGTGCACGGCAAGGGGTTCTTCGACTACCTCCACCAGGACGCCCACGAGTCCGCACAGATCTTCAACCGCGCGATGACCACCTCCAGCATGCAGTCCGCGCTGGACGTCGCCGAACTCCTCGACCTCTCCGGGGTGACCACGGTCGCCGACATCGGCGGCGGCCAGGGGCACGTACTGGCGAGCCTGCTGGAGAAGGACCCGGCACTCCACGGCACCCTGATGGACCTGCCGGGCGTGGTGGCGAGGGCGGACGCCCGGCTGCGGGACGGGGGCGCGCTCGTCGACCGGACCCGTGTCGTCGCCGGGGACTGCCGCGAGGCCATCCCCGTCGAGGCCGACCTCTACATCATCAAGAACATCCTGGAGTGGGACGACGACAGCACCCGCCGGACGCTGCGCAACGTCGTCTCGGCGGCCCGCCCGGGAGCCAGGGTCGTCGTCATCGAGAACCTCGTCGACGACACCCCCTCGATGCGGTTCACCACCGCGATGGACCTGCTGCTGCTCCTCAACGTCGGCGGTGCGAAGCACACCAGGGAGAGCCTGGTCACCCGGATCTCGGACGCCGGGCTGCTGATCGGTGACGTCGTCCCGGTCAACGCCTATCTCCACGCCTTCGAGTGCGTGGTCCCCGGCTGATCACCGTTCCCCGGGCACGACGTCAGATCGCCCCGGGTCCGGCCGAAGGGCCGGACCCGGGGCGATCTGACGGTCTCAGGCGGGGGTATCCCGCTCCCACCGGTAGAACTCGTGGGCCATGGCGTCCTTGGGACTGCGCCAGGTCTGCGGGTCGTATGCGCTCACATAGGCGGTGAGCTTCTCGCTGATGTCCTTGAACTCGGGGTGCTGGGTCACCTTCGCGATCTCGGGGCCGGGCGGGTTCTCCGACTCGATCAGGTGCAGATACACATCGCCGAACTGGAAGAGCTTGCGCCTGGTGACGCCGACGAGGTGCGGCAGTTCGCCGCTGTCGGAAGCCGCGAACAGATTGGCGATGTCCGGCGCCGAACCCGGGGCCATCCGGGCGACGATCAGAGCATGATGCATCGGGAGATGCCTTTCTGGTTCCCGGTTGGGCACCCGGCCCCGAGGCCGGGTGCCCAACCATGGTCGGATGGCAGGTCAGTTGGCCCCGACCGAGGCGGTGCGGCGCTCCCGGGCCCGCTGCTCGATCTTGTCCCGGATCAGCTCCATCTGGACCTTGGAGTTGCGGTTGATGTTGTCGGTCATCCAGGCGTCGTCGACAGGTGCGTCGGGACGCATCGCGAAGTCCTGGGTCCAGTGCATCTTGGTGCCGCCGGGAACCTCCGAGTACTCCCAGCGGATGTTCATGTGCTGGAAGGGACCGGGCTCTACACGGCGGGCACGGACGGTGCGCTCGGCACGGTTCACGGTCCGCTCGGAGACCCAGCTCCACACCTTGTCGTTCTCGTCGGGGTGCATCGTCAGACGGAAGGTGGTGCTGTCGCCGTCCTTCTCGATGATCTCGACCGCGGCGTACTCGCTGAACAGCTGCGGCCAGCTCTCCAGATCGTTCGTCACGTCCCAGACCAGGTCCAGGGGGGCGGCGATGGTGATCTCGTTCTCGGTGTGTCCGGGCACGTCAGGCTCCTGTCATGAGGCTGTTGTTGACGAGGTCGAGGAATTCCTGGGGGGTCTTGCAACGGTCGGCGTCAGCCGGCAGCGCCCGGCCGTGCCGGTTCTCCAGGACGCCAACGATCCCGAGGAGGCCCAGCGAGTCGAGGCCGTACTCGTCGAAGGCCGAACCGGGGCGCTGCTCCATGTCGCGCGGGTCGACGGTGACTCCGGCGCCCTTCTTCATCAGGACGGCGAGTTCCGTGTACGTCAGTCGGTCGGTCATGAGGACTTCTCCTTCTCACATTTGGGGGTCGTTGGAGCGCCGCAGCACCATCGCCGAGTTCGAACCCATGAGCCCGCGGCTGAGCACCAGCGCCGTGCGCAGTTCGGCGGGGCGGGCGCTGCCGGTGACCACGTCGAGGTCGTGGCACACCTCGTAGACGTTCGGGGTGGGCGGTATGAGCGCGTTCTCCATGGAGAGCACCGCGGCGGCCGCGTCCAGCACCGGTGCACCGCAGTAGGCGCGCCCGATACCGGTCTTGGGCGCCGTCACCGGGACCCGCTTGCCGTGCGCGCCGAGGGCGTCGGCGATCGCCAGCGCCTCCGCACGGTCGGCCAGGGGTACGCCGAGGGCGTCCGCGAAGACGACATCGATCTCGTCCGGTGCGCAGTCGGCCTCCCGCAGCGCGCCGATGATCGCCTGGGCGAGGCCCTCCCGGGACTCCTCCCATCTGGCTGCCCCGGTGAACGTGGCGGCATGCCCGGCGAGTTCGGCCCGGACCTTGGCGCCGCGCCGGAGCGCCGACTGCTCCTCCTCGACCACCAGCATGGCGCCGCCCTCGGCCGGCACGAAGCCGCAGGCATCCGAGGTGAACGGCCGGTAGGCGCGGGCGGGGTCCTCGACGGTGCTCAGATCCGCGTACCCGAGCTGGCAGACGACCGAGTAGGGCGCCAGCGGGGCCTCGGCGGCCCCGACCACCACCGCCTCGGTACCGCCACGGATGGAACGGGCGGCGTGCGCCAGCGCGTCCAGACCACCGGCCTCGTCGCTGGCCACGACCGCGCACGGCCCCTTGAAGCCGCCGCGGATGGAGATCTGGCCGGTGCTGGCCGCGTAGAACCATGCGATGGACTGGTACGGCCCCACATAGGTGGAGCCCTGCCCCCAGAGCCGCTGGAGCTCGCGCTGGCCGAATTCGCCGCCGCCGGAACCGGCGGCGGTCACCACACCGACGTCGAAGGGGGATTTCTCGTAGTCGGCCCGGCCGAGCCGGGCGTCGTCCAGCGCGATGTCCGCGGCGGCCATCGCGAAATGCGTGAACTTGTCGGTCTGGACGAGGAAGCGCTCCTCGATCAGCTCGACCGCCTCGAATCCCCGCACCTCTCCCGCGACCCGCAGGGGCAGGTGCTCGCAGCCCTCGCGGGTGACCCGGTCCAGGACGCTCATTCCTTCGTGCGTCCGTTTCCAGAAGGCCTCGGTGTTGTTGCCGTTGGGGGCGACCACACCGATGCCGGTGACGACGGTGCGCCGGGCTTTGCGGGTTCTCATGGTGTCCTCCCACCTGTACGGGTCAGGGCCACCGCGGACTGGAAGCCGCCGAAGCCGCTGCCCACCGAGAGGACGCTGCGCAGCTTCAGTGGACGCGCGGTGCGCGGCACGTAGTCGAGGTCGCATTCGGGGTCGGGACGCTCGTAGTTCGCCGTCGGCGGCACCGTCTGGTGCTCCAGGGCGAGTACACAGGCCGCGATCTCTATCGCGCCGATGGCCCCCAGCGAGTGGCCGACCATGGACTTGATCGAACTCATCGGGATGTCGAAGGCGTGCGCGCCCAGTGCCCGCTTCACGGCGGCCGTCTCGTGCCGGTCGTTCTGCTTGGTGCCGGAGCCGTGCGCGTTGACGTAGTCGATCTGCGAGCCGTCCATCCGGGCATGGCCCAGCGCCCGGTTGATCGCCTCGGCCATCTCCAGGCCCTCGGGGGTCAGCCCGGTCATGTGGTAGGCGTTGCCGAAGGTGGCGTAGCCCGCGATCTCGCAGTAGACGGTGGCACCGCGGGCACGGGCGTGCTCCAGCTCCTCCAGGACGAGGACCGCTCCGCCCTCGCCCATCACGAAGCCGTCGCGGCGTGCGTCGAACGGCCGCGAGGCGTGCTCGGCGTCGTCGTTGTTGGGCGACGTGGCCTTGATCGCGTCGAAGCACGCCACGGTGATCGGGGTGATCGGGGAGTCGGACGCTCCGGCGACGCACACGTCGACGCGGCCCTCCTCGATGGACTGGAAGGCGTACCCGATCGCGTCGAGGCCGGAGGTGCAGCCCGTGGAGACGGTCTGCACCGGGCCGTGCGCGCCGACCTGCTCGGCCACCGCCGAGGCGAGGGAGCTGGGTGAGAAGGCCCGCTCCAGGTGGGGGCCGGCCGAGCGGTGGTCGACGTCCCAACGGGCACCGCTCTCACTGACGGCGACGTAGTCGTGCTCCAGCCGGGTGGTGCCGCCGACCGCGGTGCCCAGCGACACCCCCATCCGCCAGGGGTCCACCTTCTCCGGGTCGAGACCGGCGTCGCCGAGGGCCTCCCTGGCGGCCACCATCGCGAACTGGATGTAGCGGTCCGAGCGTTCGACGGTGTCGGCGTCCAGTCCGTGCGCCGCCGGGTCGAAGTCGCACTCGGCGGCGATCCGGGAGCGAAAGCCGGCCGGATCGAAGAGCGTGATGCCCCTGGTCGCGGTGCGGCCGTTCGCGAGGAGGTCCCAGAAGGCCGGTGCGCCGATGCCGCCGGGGGCGACGACGCCGACGCCGGTGACCGCCACCCGGCGGGTCATGAGGCGGCCTCCGTTCGTTCCGGCGGCGTGACGCGGTCGGCGGATTCGGTGTGCTCGGTGTCGACGTGGCCGAGCTCCGGACGCGGGGCGAGCGGGCCGAGGTGGAAGACCATGCGTGCCTCGACATCGCCCACGTTGCGGAATCGGTGGCGTACATGGGGAGGGATCAGCAGACCCTGGTCGGGCCGCATCCGGTGCGGTTCGCCGTCCAGGTCCACTTCCAGCAGACCGTTCACGACGTACACGAACTCCTCGGAGTACGGGTGGTAGTGCTCGCCGATGCGGTCGCCGGGCTGAACGATCGCCAGCCCCATGAAGCCGCTGGTGGCTCCTACCGCCGTCGGCGTGAGCATGGCGCGAAGATCCCCTCCGCGCCTGCAGTTGGGCTGCGTCTCGCTGAGATCCACGATGCGTGGCCGGTGCGTGGTCATGACTGCATTCCTCCTGGCGCATTGCGCGTTGTGTTGACGGGTTGAGCGAGAACCCCCCAGGGTGCGGATGCGCGGTTCAGGACTCCATGGCCCGCCGATCCGTGATCAGGGTCATCTCGGACTGCTCGAGGAAGCGCGAGACGTCCTGCTCGTCCGCGGGCACGGCGTTGCCGCCGCCGTCGAGGAGGCGACCGAGTCTGGCCACCTTGCCGGGGCCGTCGATGCCCAGCGCCTGTGCGGGCTGCGCGTCGACCGGCTCGACCGCTTCGAGGAGGCGGACGACGACGTCGTCGCGCTGGAAGATGGTGCTGCTGTCGATGATGCTCGCCGGGTCGTCGGCAGCCTCCTCGTCGTGCTCGGCGAGGATCCGGGCGAGGGCCATGCCGCAGCCTTCCTTGGCCTGGTAGAAGAGGGCGTGGCGGCGGATGTCCTCCGCCTTGTGCCGGCCGGCGGTCACGTGGTGGACGGTCGGGAGCGCCGCACGGGTGAAGAACATCCGGGCGGAGTCCGGGTCGCTGAGGTCCCGGTCCTGCTCCAGATACGGGTTGATGGCCTCTTCGACGGCCCTGACCTCGGGCTGCCGGGCGACGTGACGCAGGGCGGCGAGCAGGTCGCCCTCGACCTCGACGGCCCGCACGACGCGATTCCCGTGCATGAAGAGCGAGGTGCGGCGCAGCCGGGTGTCCTCGTCGACCCGTGCGTTCGGGGAGTCGTAGTCGGCCAGGATCTTCGCCACGACGTCCTCGGTGCCCGGCTTGACGGTGAAGGTGAGCGCGTGGCGCACCACCCCGTCGCCCAGGCGCGGGGACGCCTGGAGGCGGCCCTTGGCCGTCTCGGGCGCCATCTCGAAGGCCTTCCCGGTCTCCCGCAGGACGCTGAAGCGCAGCGAGCGGGTGTCGCGCACGCAGTTGTGCAGCGGCTGGACCGTCGCGACGTGCTCCTCGCTGTTCACCCAGGCGAGGAAGGGTGGTGCACTGTCCCACTCGCTGGTGATCAGCCATTGGGAGGGATTCTCGATGGACTGGCACAGCTGGTCGCTGATGTGTCCGGGAACGGACGCCACCTGGTTGCGCAGGTGCTCGTACGCCTCCAGGAACTCCTTCTGGGCTCCGTCGTAGAGATCCAGCAGCAGCACGACGCGCAGCCGGGAACCGTCGAAGGCGGACTGGGAGATCCGTTCCGAGAGGGTGGTGGTCATCTTTCGATCTCCTTCAAGACGGTTTCGTGGGCCGACCCGGGTGGCATGCCGTCAACCGTCGGTTGGCGAGTGGATTCGGAGCGGGGACTCTCCCGGCGGACGCGAATGGTCCGCCCCCAAGGCCGCGGGCCGTCTCCGTGACCGATCGTGAAACGCTGGTCCGGGTGGCGCGAGATTTATGAACCGTTCAGGTGAGCAGCCGTCCGAACCGCTCTCACCAGGGCATTGAACAATGCAACGGAACGGCGTCCGAGCTGGAGCAACTGATGAACGAGAACGTCGACATTCGCGTACCGGTCCTCATCGTGGGCGGCTCCCTGGTGGGTCTGTCCGCCTCGGTCTTCCTCGGCCGGCTCGGGATCGAGCACCTGCTGGTCGAGAAGCACCGGGCCACTTCGACACACCCACGCGGTCGCGGCAACAACGTCCGCACGATGGAGGTGTTCCGTACGGCGGGTGCCGAGGCGGGCATCCGGCGGGCGGCCTCGGTCCTCGCCGACAACCACGGGATCCTGCAAGCCGGTTCGCTCACCGGGGACGACCAGGAGTGGCTGTTCAAGGAGATCGACCCGGGGGGCGGGATCGCCCGGTTCAGCCCGACCGGCTGGTGCCTGTGCAGCCAGAACGACCTGGAGCCGGTGCTGCTGAAGCAGGCCCGGGAGCAGGGCGGTGATCTGCGTTTCTCCACCGAGATGCAGAGCTTCGGCCAAGACTCGTCAGGGGTGGACGCGGCGCTGAAGAACCGGGAGACCGGCGAGCACATCAGTGTGCGCGCGGACTACCTCATCGCGGCCGACGGGCCGCGCAGCCCCATCCGCGACCAGCTGCGCATCGGCCGGACGGGGCCCGGCGACCTCTTCCACAACGTCAGCATCACCTTCCGCTCCCGGAAGCTCGCCGATGTGCTGGGCGACCGGCGCTTCATCGTCTGCTATCTCACCAACCCCGCTGCGGACGGTGCCCTGTTGCCGGTCGACAACAAGAAGGACTGGGTGTTCCACGCACCATGGAAGCCTGAACTCGGCGAAACCCTCGAGGACTTCACCGACGAGCGGTGTGCCGATCACATCCGTACGGCGGTGGGCGCTCCGGGCATCGACATCGAGATCACCGGCAAGGCTCCGTGGCACGCGGCGGAACGGGTCGCCGAACGGTACTCCTCCGGGCGGGTATTCCTCGCCGGTGACTCGGCCCACGAGATGTCCCCCACCGGTGCGTTCGGCTCCAACACCGGTATCCAGGACGCGCACAACCTGGCCTGGAAGCTGGCCACCGTGCTGAAGGGCGAGGCGGGTCCGGGGCTGCTGGACACGTATGAGGCGGAGCGGCTGCCGGTGGCGCGGGCGACGAGCGCACGGGCTTCGGCGCGCTCCAGCGAGCACAGTCACCCGGGGTACTCCGCGGCCCCCGGAGTGGGCGGCGGGAAGCAGGGCGGCATGCTCAGTGTGGCGCTGGGCTACCGCTATGTCCGGGGCGCGGTGCTGGGCACCGACCCCGAGCAGCCGGTGGTGCCGCAGGGGGTGCAGTTGAATGGGGAGCCAGGCAGTCGCGCACCGCATCTGTGGGTCCATCAGGGCGGCGAGCGCAAGTCCACACTGGATCTGTACGAGCAGACGATGGTGCTGCTCACGGACGGTGAGGACGTGGCCTGGCACCGGGCGGCGGCACGGGTCACCGATCGGCTCTCCATCCGGCTCCAGGCGTACGGCATCGGTCCGGGCGCCGATCTGGAGCCGGAGAACGGCGCGGACTGGGCCGCGCTCCACGGGACGACGTCCGAGGGTGCCGTCCTGGTGCGTCCCGACGGTTTCGTGGCCTGGCGGTCGACGGGCCCCGCAGCGGATGCCGAGAGCACCCTCCACGAGGTCCTGACCACCCTGCTGCACCGTTCCTGACTAAGACTCAGGAAAGACCGAACTTCCGTATCTCCACGAGGAATTCATCAGGTCTCTCGGTGTGGACAAGGTGTCCGGCGTCGATGGTGACGAACCGGCCGCCGGGTATCCGCCCTGCCAGCCAGACCAGTCTCTCCTGGGCGATCTGGCTGGTGGGGCCGCCGCCGATGACGAGGGTCGGGGCGGTGATCTCACCGAGGCGTTCCTGCCAGGCAGGGTCCGGTTCGTTCAGCTGGGCGTCGGTCGACGGCACCACCGGCCAGTCGAAGTCCAGCTCCTCATCCGGCCGTTGGGCGGGGGTGCGCGGCGGATCGAGCGGGAACGGCGGCGGTACCTCCTCCAGGACGAGCCGGCCGATCAGCCCGGGTTCCCGCTCGGCGAGCAGATAGGCGGCAGCGGCTCCCATGGAGTGCCCGATCACGGTGGCTCCCGCCAGGTTGCGGACCTCCAGGAAGGCGTGCAGATCGTCCCGGAACAGCTCGAAGGAGTAGCGGCCGGGCCAGTCGCTGAGCCCGTGGCCGCGGAAGTCGAAGGCGTACACCCGGTGTTCGGCCGCGAGATGCTCGGCGATCGCGATCCAGGTCCGGCTGTCGCCGCAGCGGCCGTGGACGAGCACGACGGGCGGGGCCGACGGGTCCCCCCACACCCGGTGGGCCAGCCGGGTGCCACCGGCCTGCACGCTGAGCACGTCCGGGTCGAGGAAGGCCGCCACGGTACGGACGAAGGCGCCCGGGTCGTCCAGCCACGGGAAGTGCGCGGCACCGCGCTGCACGACGAACTCGGCGTTCGGGAAGAGCGCGACCAGTTCGGCGGCGCGGTCCGGGGTCGGGCCTCCGTCGTACTCCCCCGCGAGGACGAGCACGGGTGCGGTGACCGCTGCGAGCGCGGCGACGGTGGCGGCCGGGTCGAAGGCTCCGTCCCCGTAATAGAAGGCTGCGGCAGCGGAGTTGGTCTGTCCGGGCCCGGCGGCGGCATGGGCGCGGGCGGCCTCGTCCCAGCGCCCGTAGGTGAGCGGCGCGACCGCGGCCCGGACGTCGTCCGAGGCGCTGCCCGCCAGCAAGTCGTCCAGGGCGGCCCGTGCGGCCGGGTACCACGGTTCGCCGCGCCGGAGTTCGCTCGCCTCGTGCCAGTCCCGTTCGGTGGCCTCGATGCCGACCGCCAGGGTGCCGGGGGTGACGAGGATGAGCGTACGCAGCCGCTCCGGGTACCGCGCGGCGTAGAGCGCGGCCAGGTTCCCGGCAGCGGAGTGTGCGAGCAGGTCGATGCGTTCCTCGCCGAGGTGTTGGCGCAGCGCCTCGATGTCGTCGACCAGCCGGTCGCAACGGTAGGCCGTCGGGTCGTCCGGCACCGCGGAGTCCCCGGCGCCGCGCGGATCCGGCACCACGAGCCGCCGGTGGGCACTGAGCCCGCCGAGGTCCCCCAGGTATGCCCCGGCCCGCATCGGGCCGCCGGGCAGACAGATCAGCGGTGCGCCCTCCCCCAGAAGGCGGTAGGAGAGTTCGGTCCCGTCGTATGCGTGGAAGATCGGCATGCCCGCCATCCAAACAGGGCCCTACGGGAGGCGCACCCATGTTCGGTATGAGCGAATCCGCGATGCGGACGAGCTGCGTCACCCCTCTTGCCAGGTGACGGGACATCCTGAATTACTACTCTCGAAAGATCGACCGAATGATCGGTCGCCTGCTCGGAAGAGGGAGATCCGGATGACGTTTCTGCTGGACGAGGCGGAACGACTGGGCCGGGACGAGCTGGAAGCACTCCAGCTGGAACGACTGCGGGCCACGCTGCACCACGCGTACGAGAACGTCGGCCACTACCGGGCCGCCTTCGACAAGGCCGGGCTGCGTCCCGACGACTGCCGGACTCTCGCCGATCTCGCCCGTTTCCCCTTCACGACCAAGGCCGACCTGCGGGACAACTACCCCTTCGGCATGTTCGCCGTCCCCGAGGAGCGCGTACGCCGGATCCACGCGTCCAGCGGGACGACGGGCCGCCCGACCGTCGTGGGCTACACCCAGCGGGACCTCGACACCTGGGCCGACGTGGTCGCCCGCTCCATCCGGGCCGCCGGCGGCCGGCCCGGACACAAGGTCCACGTGGCGTACGGGTACGGGCTGTTCACCGGCGGACTCGGCGCGCACTACGGGGCGGAACGGCTCGGCTGCACGGTCGTCCCCGCCTCCGGAGGCATGACCGCCCGCCAGGTCCAGCTGATCCAGGACTTCCGTCCCGAGATCATCATGGTGACTCCCTCGTACATGCTGACCCTCCTCGACGAGTTCGAACGGCAGGGGGTCGATCCGCGTACGACCTCGCTGAAGGTCGGGATCTTCGGCGCCGAGCCGTGGACGGAGGAGATGCGGCGCGAGATCGAGGAGCGGTTCGCGATCGACGCGGTCGACATATACGGCCTCTCGGAGGTGATGGGGCCCGGTGTGGCGCAGGAGTGCGTCGAGACGAAGGACGGCCTGCACATCTGGGAGGATCACTTCTATCCAGAGGTCGTGGATCCGTTCACCGGCGAGGTGCTGCCCGAGGGTGCGGAGGGCGAGCTGGTCTTCACCTCGCTCACCAAGGAGGCCATGCCGGTGATCCGCTACCGGACCCGGGACCTGACCCGGCTGCTGCCGGGCACGGCCCGGGTGTTCCGGCGGATGGAGAAGGTGACCGGGCGCAGCGACGATCTGGTGATCCTGCGCGGCGTGAATCTCTTCCCGACCCAGATCGAGGAGATCGTGCTGCGCACACCGGGCGTGGCGCCGCACTTCCAGTTGCGGCTGACCCGCGAGGGCCGTCTCGACGCGCTGACCGTGCGGGCGGAGGCGCGGGCGGGGGCCACCCCGGAACAGCGGGCGGAGGCCGCGGCGTCGATCACGGCGGCCGTCAAGGACGGGATCGGGGTGTCGGTCGCGGTCGAGATCGTCGATCCGGAGACGCTGGAGCGGTCGGTCGGCAAGTTCAAGCGGATCGTGGACGAGCGCGGCGGGCGTTAGGACCCGTCGTCGCACTGCCGTCCGCCGCCGCCGGCGCGAGCTGCCCGGATGCCCGGGCCCTCGGCCGGCGGCCGCGCCGGGTCACTGCCGGCTGTGCACGATCTGGATCAGGTTGCCGCAGGTGTCGTCCAGAACCGCGGTGGTGACCGGTCCCATCTCCAGCGGCTCCTGGGTGAAGCGCACCCCGAGCCCGCGCAGCCGGTCGAACTCCGCGGGTACGTCGTCCACCGCGAAGGAGGTGGCCGGGATGCCGTCCTCGACCAGCGCCGTCTTGTACGGCTGCACCGCGGGATGGCCGGAGGGTTCGAGCAGCAGCTCCGTGCCGTCGGGGTCCTCCGGCGACACCACGGTCAGCCACCGGGCCTCGCCCAGCGGGACGTCGTGCTTCTTCACGAAGCCCAGCACCTCGGTGTAGAAGCGCAGGGCCTTGTCCTGGTCGTCGACGAATACGCTGGACAGGTGGATCCTCATGGGCTGTTCTCCGGTGCATCGGGCCTGAGCCACCGGGTCACGATGCGCTCAAGGGGTTCGGTGTTCAGGTCGTGGAACTTGTAGCGGCCCTGGCGTCGCGAAAGGACCAGGCCCGCCGATTCCAGTACGGCCAGGTGCTGACTGATCGCCTGGCGGGACAGCCCCAGGCCGTGTTTGGTCACCAGCCGGGTGCAGATCTCGAACAGCGTCTGGCCGTCCCGTTCCACCAGCTCGTCCAGGATGCGCCGACGGGTGGGGTCGGCCAGCGCCTTGAAGACATCCTCCGCCATGACCCCACCATAGGCAAGCCATGACTTGCCTATCAACTCATTCGGGGTGAGGTCCGAGCCGGGGGACCGGAGGCGGCCCGTCACGCGAACCGGTCGCGCAGCTCCCGCTTGAGGATCTTCCCGCTGGCGTTGCGCGGCAGTTCGTCCACGAAGAGGACCTTCTTCGGGGCCTTGAAGTGGGCCAGCCGCTCGCGGGCGTGGTCGACGAGTTCGGCCGCCGTCGCGTCACCGCGCAGCACGACGACGGCGGTGACGGCCTCGATCCAGCGCTCGTCCGGCAGCCCGATCACCGCGGCCTCGGCGACGGCGGGGTGGCTGTAGAGGGCGTCCTCGACCTGCCGGGAGGCGACGAGGACACCGCCGGAGTTGATGACGTCCTTCACCCGGTCGACGACGGTGAAGAAGCCGTCGGCGTCGCGCACCGCGAGGTCGCCGGAGTGGAACCAGCCGTCGCGGAAGGCCTCCGCCGTCTCCTCGGGCCTGTCCCAGTAGCCCTCGCACAACTGGGGCGACCGGTAGACCATTTCACCGGCCGTACCGTCGGGGACCTCCTTGCCGTCCTCGCCGACGACCCGGGCCTCGACGAAGAGGACGGGCCTGCCGCAGGACTCCATCCGGCCCTCGTGCTCGTCCGGGCCGAGGACGGTTGCGAGCGGGCCGATCTCGCTCTGCCCGAAGCAGTTGTAGAAGGCGAGCGCGGGCAGCCGTTCGCGCAGCCGTTCCAGTACCGGTACGGGCATGATCGACGCACCGTAGTACGCCTTGCGCAGGCCGCCGAGTTCGCGGGTGGCGAAGCCGGGGTGCTGGGAGATGCCGATCCAGACGGTCGGCGGGGCGAAGACGCTGTCGGCCTGCCCCGACTCCACGAGGTCGAAGATCCGGTCGGCGTCGGGTGCGTCGAGGATGGTGTTCTGCGCCCCGACCGCGAGGTAGGGCAGCAGGAATACGTGCATCTGCGCGGAGTGGTAGAGCGGCAGCGAGTGGACGGGCCGGTCGGTGTCCCGCAGACCGAGCGCCGTGATCGCGCTCACGTACTCGTGCACGAGCGCACCGTGGGTCATCATCGCGCCCTTGGGCAGCGCGGTGGTGCCCGAGGTGTAGAGCAACTGGACGAGGTCTCCCGCTCCCGGTTCGTGTTCCGGGGCGAAGGGGCGAGGGATGTCGGTTGCCGCCAGGAGGGAGTCCGGTGCGTCGCGCAGCGCGCGTACGGGGAACGCGGCCGGAATCCGGCCGGCGATGTCCGGGTCGGTGAGAACGAGGGAGCTGCCGGACTGCTCCAGGATGTAGGTGAGATCGTCACCGGTGAGGTTCTGGTTGACCGGCACATGGACCAGGCCCGCGCGGGCACAGCCGAGGTAGCCGATGAGATAGGCGTCGGAGTTGTGCGCGTAGCAGGCGACCCGGTCGCCGAAGCGCAGTCCGTGCTCGCCGGTGAGGACGGCGGCGGCGGTGCCGACGGCCGTGTCGAGCTCCGCGTACGTCCATGACCTGTCCGCGTAGCGCAGAGCGGTGTGCTCCGGGCTGCGCCGGGCGCTGCGCGCCAGGACTCCGTCGACTGTGCTGCTCCGTACACCTGTCATGGCGTGATCCTGTGCGGCCGGAACGCGGGGGGTCAAGGGTTCCGCGCCAGGGGTGTGCTTCGGAAGTGGCGTCGTCCGCCCGGAGGGCGGGCCCCCGGCCAGACGGGACTTTCGAAACACGCCCCAGGCATCAGGGACTGATCGCGAGGAAGACGAACGCTGCGAAGATCGACAGATGGACGCCACCCTGGAGCAGCGTGGCCCGTCCCGGTACGACGGTCAGCGCGCCGACCATCACGGTGAGTGCGAGCAGCACCATGTGGGTGGCGCCGAGGCCGAGATGGAGCGGGCCCTCGAGCCAGACCGTGGCGAGGGCGATGGCCGGGATGGTCAGGCCGATGCTCGCCATCGCCGATCCGAGGGCGAGGTTGAGACTGGTCTGGAAGCGTTCGCGACGGGCGGCCCGCACCGCCGCCAGGGTCTCCGGCAGCAGCACCAGCAACGCGATGACGACACCGACCACCGCCTGGGGCAGCCCGGCCGCCTCGACCCCGGACTCGATGGCCGGCGATACGGACTTGGCGTCACCGACGACCGCGACGAGCGCGATCAGCAGCATCGCCAGGCTCAGGGCGGTGGCCCCCCGGCCGGGCAGCGGGGCCTGGTGCTCCTCCGGTTTGAGCGTGCCCTCCGGGGTCAGGGGCAGGAAGTACTCGCGGTGCCGCACCGTCTGCACGGCGACGAACAGCCCGTACAGGAGGAGTGAGGCGACGGCGGCGAAGGTCAGCTGGGCACTGGAGAATTCGGGGCCCGGTTTGCCGACGGTGAAGGTCGGCAGGACCAGGCTGAGGGTGGCGAGTGTGGCGACGGTCGCGAGGGCGGCCCCGGAGCCCTCGGCGTTGAAGACGACGACGTGGCTGCGAACGGCGCCCACGAGCAGGGACAGTCCGACAATGCCGTTGCAGGTGATCATCACCGCGGCGAAGACGGTGTCGCGAGCGAGCGCGGACGTCTTGGGGCCGCCGCCCACCATCAGGGTGACGATGAGGGCCACTTCGATCACGGTGACGGCGACGGCCAGGACGAGCGAGCCGAACGGTTCCCCGACCCGGTGGGCGATGACCTCGGCGTGGTGGACGGCGGCCAGGACGGCGCCCGCGAGACAGAGCGCGACCATGGCGACGGCGAACGCCGGGAGCTCCCGTCCCCAGCTCAGGACCAGCGCGAGCGCGGCCACGATCGGCACGACCACCGTCCACCGGGTCGCCAGTGACCGGGCCGTAGCGCGCGCGTTCATGGGCCACACCCTGCCAGAGCCGGAACGGGGGCGCTCGTCGGGCGGCGGCCGGACGGCGGGTCACACGGCCCGGGTGTGTCCTTCCCAGTACGGGTCGCGCAGCCGCCGCTTGTAGAGCTTGCCGTTGGGGTCGCGGGGCATCGCTTCGATGAAGTCGATGCTTCCGGGGCGCTTGTACCCGGCGAGATGCCGTTCGCAGTGGTGCAGGATCCCGGCGGCGAGCTCGTGGCCCGCCTCGTGTCCCGGGGCCGGTTCGACGACCGCCTTGACCTCCTCGCCCCAGTCGGGATGCGGGATGCCGAAGACGGCGACGTCGGCGACGGCGGGGTGGCCGAGGAGGGCACCCTCGATCTCGGCGGGGTAGATGTTCACCCCGCCGGAGATGATCATGTCGATCTTGCGGTCGCGGAGGAAGAGGTAGCCGTCCTCGTCGAGGATGCCGAGGTCGCCGACGGTGAAGAAGTCGCCGATGCGGTTCTTCCTCGTCTTCGTCTCGTCCTTGTGATAGCTGAAGCCGCCGGTGTTCATCTTCATGTAGACGGTGCCGAGCTCGCCGGGCGGCAGCTGCTTGCCGTCGTCGTCGAAGACGGCGAGTTCGCTGATCGGCCAGGCCCTGCCGACCGTGCCCGGTTTCTTCAGCCAGTCCTCGGCGGTGGCGAAGGCGCCGCCGCCCTCGCTGGCCGCGTAGTACTCCTCGACACATCTCCCCCACCAGTCGATCATGGCGCGTTTGACGTGGTCGGGGCAGGGCGCGGCACCGTGGATGGCGTGCCGCATGGCGGTGACGTCGTAGCGCCGTCTGACCTCGTCGGGAAGGGCGAGGAGGCGGTGGAACTGGGTCGGGACCATGTGTGTGTGGGTGCAGCGGTGGGTGTCGATGAGCCGGAGCATTTCCTCGGGCGTCCATCGGTCCATCAGCACCAGTGGGTGTCCGATGTGCAGGGACGCGCCCGCGAACTGCAGAACGGCGGTGTGGTAGAGCGGCGAGCAGACCAGGTGGACGTTGCCGTCGAACGGTTTGATGCCGAAGATGCCGAGGAATCCGCCGAGGTGGCTCTCCTCGGGGAGTCTGCCGGAGAGCGGTCGGCGGATGCCGCGCGGGCGGCCCGTGGTGCCCGAGGTGTAGTTCATGACCCAGCCCAGGGTGCGGTCGTCCGGGACGTGTCCGGGCTGCCCTTCGAGCAGTTCGGCGTAGGGGCGGAAGCCGTCGACCGTGCCCACGGCGTAGCGCTGGGCGGCCGGCAGCTCCGCCTCGTCGGCGGCCTCGGTCGCGGCCTGCGCGAACCGCTCGTGGGCGATGAGCACCTTGGCGCCGGAGTCGGAGACGATCCAGGCGATCTCGGGGCCGACGAAGTGGTGGTTGACGGGTACGAGGTAGAGGCCGGCCTGGGAGGCGGCGAGATAGGCGGTGAAGAACTCGACGCCGTTGGGCAGCACGACCGCGAACGCGTCGCCCCTTCGCAGTCCGGCCGCCCGCAGTCCGTGGACGAGGCGGTTGGCGGCGGCGTGCAGCCGGCCCGCCGTCCAGCTCTCGCCGTCGGGGGCGGTCAGGACCGTGCGGTCGGGGTCGGCGGTGGCCTGGGCCCAGAAGCCGTTGGGCTGCTGACTCATGAGGTGCTCCGTCCGGCGATGCGGTTGATGCGGTCCACGGCGCGCTCGAAGCCGCGGGTCAGGTCGTCGAAGACGGCCTGTACGCTGCGTTCGCTGTTCATCCGGCCGACGATCTGGCCGACAGGGGTGCCGAGCAGCGCGCCGGTCTCGTACTTCTGGATGCGGGACACGGCCTCGGCCACCAGCAGCCCCTGGAGCGGCATGGGCAGCGTGCCGGGCCCGGCCGGGTCGTCCCAGGCGTCGGTCCACTCGGTACGGAGCTGGCGTGCGGGTTTGCCGGTGAGGGCGCGGGAGCGGACGGTGTCCCCGGAGCCGGCGGCGAGGAGTTTGCGGGTCAGCGCGCGGGAGTGGAGGTCCGCCTCCTCGGTGGTCAGCCAGAGGGAGCCGAGCCAGACGCCCTGGGCGCCGAGGGCGAGTCCGGCGGCGATCTGCTCGCCGCTGCCGATGCCGCCGGCGGCGAGGACGGGCAGCGGCCCGACGGCGTCGACGACGTCCGGGACCAGGACCATGGAGGCGATCTCGCCGGTGTGGCCGCCCGCCTCGTACCCCTGGGCGACGACGATGTCGATGCCCGCTTCGGCGTGGTGGCGGGCGTGCTTGGCGCTCCCGGCGAGGGCGGCGACGAGCACGCCCCGGTCGTGGGCGCGCCCGACGACGTCGGGGGGCGGTGACCCGAGGGCGTTGGCGAGGAGCCGGATGGGGTAGTCGAAGGCGACATCGAGCTGGTTTCGGGCGACCTCCTCCATCCAGCCGGTGATGCGCCAGCCGGACGACTCGCCCTCGGGGAGTTCGGGGACACCGTGCTTGGCGAGGGTGTCCTGGACGAACTGACGGTGTCCGGCCGGGATCATCGCCTCGACGTCGGCCTCGGTCACCCCCTCCACCTTCTTCGCGGGCATGACGACATCGAGGCCGTACGGCTTGCCGTCCGTGTGCTCCTGCATCCAGTCGAGGTCGCGCGCGAGGTCGTCGGGGGCGGTGTAGCGGACCGCGCCGAGTACGCCGAACCCGCCGGCCCGGGTGATGGCCGCGGCCACCGCGGGGAACGGCGTGAAGCCGAAGATGGCGTGCTCGACTCCCAGTTTCTTGCTCAGCTCCGTCTCCATGGGCGGCAGGATGCCGCAGCCGGTCACCCGAGGGAAGAGATTTTCTGATGCAGTGTCAGATTCTTTGTGACGCAGAGGGCCTCCGCGACGGCGGGGGTGACAGTAATCTCTGCGGCGGCAGGAAGTTTCATTGTCGGACGAAATTTCGAAAGTTACTTTCACGCAGCAGGAAGGGGTTCCGGATGACCGAGGACGCGGCGGGCAGAGGAATCAGCCGGCGGAGGCTGGGCGGTGGGATGCTGGCCCTGGGCGGGGCACTCGCCCTGGCGCCGATTCCGTTCGCGGAGCGGGCGTCGGCCATGGAGTCGGGGACGGGATCGTCGGACATGCGCACTGGGGCGCTCGGGAGCACCGCGTCGGGGCAGGGCCGGCCGACGTTGCGGCGTGGACCGGCCGCCCGTGCCGGGCTGCTCCAGGAACCGCTGGACCAACTGGTCGCCGACGCGGAGAAGTTCCTCTCCGCCTCCCCCAAGCACCCTTGGTACGCGGGGGCGGTGCTGCTCGCCGGGCGCGGCGGTACGGTGGCCCTGCACCGGCCGATCGGCAAGGCCGTGCGCTATGCGGCGTACGACGAGAAGACCGACACCGGGGTGGAGTTCCCGCCCGACCAGCAGATCGCCATGGCCGAGGACACCGTCTTCGACCTGGCCTCGGTCTCGAAGCTGTTCACCTCGATCCTGGCCGTGCAGCAGATCGAGCGCGGGACGCTGGAGCTGGAGGCCAAGGTCGCCTCGTACCTGCCCGATTTCGCCGGCGGCGGCAAGCAGGACATCACGATCCGTCAGCTGCTCACGCACACCTCGGGCTTCCGCGCCTGGATCCCGCTGTACAAGGCGCCGACGCGGGAGGGAAAGCTGCAACTGCTGTGGAGCGAGGCGCCGGCCAACCCGCCCGGCACGGTGTACCTCTACTCCGACCTCAATCTGATCTCGCTCCAGCTGGTCCTGGAGAAAATCACCGGCCGCGCGCAGGACGTCCTGCTCCGTGAGGAGATCACCGCCCCGCTCGGGATGCACCGCACCCGGTACAACCCCCCGGCGTCCTGGAAGCCGAAGATCGCCGCGACCGAGGACGCCCGGCTGCCCTGGTCCGGGCTGGACCGCGGACTGGTCTGGGGCGAGGTGCACGACGAGAACGCGTACAGCCTGGGCGGGGTGGCGGGCCATGCCGGGGTCTTCTCCTGCGCCTGGGACCTGGCGATCCTCGCCCGTACGCTCCTCAACGGCGGGGTGTACGGCCGCGCACGGATCCTCTCCGCCGAGTCGGTCGATCTGCTGTTCACCGACTTCAACACCGCGTTCCCCGGCGATGCGCACGGTCTCGGCTTCGAGCTCTACCAGCACTGGTACATGGGCGCGATGGCCACACCGCGCACCGCGGGCCACACCGGCTTCACCGGCACCAGTCTCGTGCTGGACCCGACGACCGACTCGTTCCTGATCGTGCTCGGCAACTCTGTGCACCCGGTCCGCAGTTGGCGTTCGGGCAGCGCGCCGCGCGTCGCCACGGCCAACCGGATGGCGCGGGCCGTCGCGGTCCGCCCCGCGCGTGGCCGCACGGCATGGTTCTCGGGAATGGCGAGCGCAGCATCGGCCACCCTCACGCTGCCCGCGCTGCGCCTGGCCTCCTCGCGCGCCCGGCTGAGCTCGACCCTGTGGTGGGACACCGAGCCCGGCTCCGACTTCCTCTTCCTCGAGGCGTCGGGCGACGCCGGGGCGACCTGGCAGCCCGTACCGTTCACCACCGTAGCGACGGAGCAGAGTCCCCACCCCGAGCGCGTGTCGCATCCCACCGGCGCGGTCTCCGGCTGGTCCGGCCGGATATGGCACCGCCTCGACGCGGATCTCGCCGCCTGGCGCGGCAAGGAGGTGCGGCTGCGGTGGCGGTACACGACGGATCAGCTCTACGTCGGCCGCGGGGCGTACGTGGACGCCGTCCGGGTCGAGGACGGCAGCCGTACGGTCTTCGACGAGGGCCGGCCCGGTGACGCCGCGCGCATCGAGGCCCTGGGCTGGACGGCGTCGGCGGACTGAGCGCGCCGGGCCGTGCCGGACAATGTCCCGATGACCACATCACCGCAGAGCTGGATGCGCGCCGAGCGCCTGGACGCCGACCGGTCGGCAGCCGCCGTGCACGCCCGGACAGGCATACGGCTGGAGGTCGAGGGGCCTTGTCCGGGCGGTGAGGTCGGCGCCGCGTACGTGCGGTGGCCCGACGGCCGCCGCTCGGTCCTCAAGTGGCGGCCGGACACCCGGATCGAGGAGATGCGAGCAGGTCCGCTGGCGGTGTGCGAGGTGCTGGGCGCCCGCGGGTATCCCTGCCCCTCGACGGAGCTGGCGCTCCAGGTCGACGGTGCGGTGGTACTGGTCCAGGAGCTTCTGCCGGGCACACCGGTGGAGTTCCTGGACCGCCACGGGCTGGACCGGGCTCTCGCCCTCAACGCGTCACAGGCGCAGCTGCTGACCGAGCGCCCTCAGGTCCCGTCGATGAACCTGTATCTGCTCGACGACGGCCCCGGCTACTGCCTCCACGAGCCGCTGCGTCGGCACAGCCGGCGCGGCGCCGCTCTGGAGCGGCGGATCAGGTCGGTCGGCGCCGATCACCCTCCCCGTCTGGGCGGGGACGATGTCGTGCACCAGGACTTCCACCACGGCAACCTGCTCGCCGTGGACGGTACGGTCACAGGAGTCATCGACTGGGACGGCGCCGGGCGGGGAGACCGCCGGTTCGACCTGGTCACCCTGCGCTTCGGACTGCACGCGAAGGAGCAGGCGCCGGACGTCGTCCGTCGCCTCGACGACATCCTGGATGCCCTGCCCGAGGAGATCCTGCGTCCCTGCTGGGCCCATATGAGTCTGCGCATGACCGACTGGGCGATCCGGCACTTCGCCCCGGGCGAGGTCGGGCACTGGCTGGATCTGGCCGAACAGCGCCTGTGACGGATCCGGACGGGGCGGGACGCTGTAGGTTCCGGTGGTGATCTCCAACTGGAAGAACAACCGAATAGGCAGTGCCCTGCGGGGCGGGAACCCGACTGTCATGCGCCACCTGAACGCGGGGTTCGCCGTGATCGGGGATGTGCAGTTCCTGCCGGGGTACTCGGTGCTCCTGGTCGACGAACCAGGAGTGGAGCGCCTGTCGGAACTCCCGAGGGCCAAGCGGCTGGCCTTCCTGTCCGACATGGACCGGCTCGGCGAAGCGGTCGAACGGGCCTGCCGCCGTACCGACTCCGCGTTCCGCCGGGTGAACCTGGAGATCCTCGGCAATACCGACGGGTTCCTGCACGCACATGTGTGGCCCCGCTACGAGTGGGAACCGGGCGATCTGGTGGGCCTGCCCGTCTGGCTGTACCCCCGTGACCGATGGAGCGACGGACGCTTCGCACTCGGCCCGCGACACGACGCGCTGCGGGCCGCGATCACCGAGGAGCTGGACCGGTCCCCGGAGCAGGACCGACAGACCCTCGGCCCCACGGCTCCCGGCGCACCGGTCACGGACGAGACGTGAAGACCACCACCGAACCTTCCACGCCCCGCCCGACGCCCTTACGGGTTCCCGCCTTCCGGCGGTTCGTGCTCGCCAACCTCGTCTCGGCGACCGGGTCCGCGATGGCTCCGATCGCACTGGCCTACGCGGTGATCGGACAGGGCGGCGGCGCGGGCTCGCTCGGTGTCGTGCTGGCGACGAATTCGGTACCGACGGTCGTCTTCACTCTCGTGGGCGGGGTGCTCGCGGACCGGCTCTCGCGCAGCCGGATCCTGTTCCTGGGCAATCTGCTGGCCGCGGCGGCTCAAGGAGTGCTCGCGGCACTGGTGGCCACACACCATGCAACCACCGCCTCGATCGCCGCGTGCGGCTTCGTGTCGGGGATCGCCGTGGCCTTCACGGCACCGGCCGCGGCAGGCGTCGTGGCGCAGGTCGTCGCGGCGGAGCACCGGCAGCAGGCCAACGCGCTGCTCCGGCTGCCGGGCAACGCCGTCAAAGTGCTCGGTCCCGTCGTCGGAGGAGTGATCGTCGCGATCGGCGGACCGGCGTGGGCGCTGTCCTGGGATGCGCTCAGCTTTCTGGTCGCGGCGCTCCTGCTGCTCGGCCTGCGGCTGAGCGCACCGGTCACGACGAGCAGTGCCCTGGCCGATCTTTACGCCGGCTGGTCCGGCTTCCGGTCCCGCACCTGGCTGTGGACATACACCGCCGCGGGCACGGTGGTGGTCGCCGCGTGGCTGGCCGGATTCCAGCTCCTCGGCCCCGTGGCCGCGGCCGAACACTACTCGGGGGCACGTTCCTGGGGGCTCGTTCAGGGCGCGTTCGCGTTCGGGCTGCTGGCGGGGACGGTGGTGTGCCTGCGTTGGAGGCCGTACCGGCTGCTGGCCGTCGCCGTACTCACCGGTGCCGGGCTCTGTCTGCCCCTGGCGGCACTGGGCTTCGGCCTGGACCTGCCCTGGGTACTGCTCGCCGCGGTGCTCGCCGGCATCGGGCTGGACGTCGCGATCGTGGCGTGGAACACCGCGCTCCAACTGCACGTACCCCAGGCGGAGCTGGGCCGGATGAGCTCGTTCAACGGTGTCGGGGAGCGGATCGCCATCCCGCTCGGCTACCTCGTCACCGCGCTCGCCGCACATGCCTGGGCCGACCGGACCGTGCTCCTGGTCTGTGCCGGTGCCGTCGTGGCCACCACGGTGCTCAACCTCTGCGTACGGGACGTGTACCGCGTCAATCGCGCCTGAGCATGCGGGCGGTACTCGACGACGCACCGGGTGCACCGCCGGACCGGAGTCGTCCGGCTGGATACCGGCGCGGGCGGCAGTCCACCGCGGCCCGGGGCCGGCCTGCGGATCGGCGCGTCGGGCCGCCTCGTCCCCACGCCAGGCCACGGCTTCGCCGTCCGGGCATCACCGAGCTCCGTCCGGGCACACACTCACGACGGCCGGGCGGCCGTTGTGTCATCAGCGGGGCGGCTATAGCCGCGCCCCTCTTGCGCGGGCACTCTTCGGCCGTCCGCGGCTCAGCTCCGGCGAGGCCTCCCTCGCCGGACGTCCCCATCCCCCACCGACGCCTCCTCACCCCGGCGAGCTGCGGGCGCCGGCGTCGCGTCGGCCGGGAGCCGCAGCAGCGCCCTACACCGGGCTTTCCGTCGCCGGACCCGGGACCGCGGCGCTCGCACCGGACGGTGCCGGGGCCGTCGACTCGCGAACGACCAGCCTCGGCCTGATGAGCAGCGACCGTCCGGCCGCGGGGGCGGAGTCGATCCGGGCCCTCAGCTGCTGGAACGTCTCCGCGGCCATCTCCGGCAACGGCTGGCGGACCGTCGTGAGCGGCGGTTCGAAGAGGTCGGCAAGGAGGATGTCGTCGAAACCGACCACGGAGACGTCCTGTCCGGCGCTGTGCCCGGCGTCCTTGGCGCCCCGGCAGATCCCGATCGCGCACATGTCGTTGATGGCGACGAACGCGGTGGGCGGGCGGGGGCCGCCGAGGAGTTCCCTGGCCGCGTTGCGCCCGAGCTCGGCGGCGTCCTTGTCGCCGAACTCGGTGGCGTCGGCGCCCGGCCAGACGATCGCGTCGGCCGGGTCGAGACCTGCCGACTCCAGCGCGGCCCGGAAGCCTCGGAGTCGCTCACGGCGGTTGACACTGTTGACCGAACCGGAGACGAACGCCAGTCGGCGGTGGCCGAGTTCGATCAGATGCCGGGTGGCGAGTTCGGCGCCCATCGCGTTGTCCACACTGATGGACGCCAGCGACGGCGGGTCGCCCGCCTGAGCGGCGCGGTCGAAGGCGACCATTTTCAGCCCGCGGCTCAGCAGCGGTGTCACATGGTCCAGCGAGGGCAGCGAGGAACACAGCACCACTCCGCTCACCCCGTCCGCGAGCAGCTCCTCGCCGTACTTGAGCTCGCGGGCCGCATCGCGCTCGCTGTTGCAGAGCAGTACGTGGTACCCCTCGGCGAGCGCGATGGCCTCCAGCTCACGTGCGAGCGCCCCCCAGAAGGGGTTGGCGACCGACGGCACGATGAGGCCGATGACCTTGATGCGGCCGGTGCGCAGCATCCGGGCGGCGCGGTTGGGCCGGTAGCTGAGCTGCTCGATCGCCTGCTCCACGCGGGCCAGTGTGGCCGCCTGCATACGGTCCGTCCGTCCGTTGAGAACGTTGGAGACCGTGCTCGCAGAGACCCCTGCGGCCTCCGCGACCTGATGGATCGTTACCCCGCCCATGCCACCTCCGGTTCGAAACTCGACTGACCCTACCAGTGTATCGATTTACTGAACTTCGTTTACCGGTACACCCGTTAACATCCCCGAAAATTGATGTGCATCAGCTGTTGACGTCCCTCTCAACGCCTTCCTAGCATCAGTGCATCGATTTACCGGCACTTCCCAGCCATGGCCGGGACTCATCGCTGGATCGATCCACAGTCTCCACCTCAAAAGGGGTGTCCCATGCAACTCAACCGACGGTCGCTGCTTGCCGCCATCGGCGCCGGATCCGCTGTCGCCGCGCTCGGCGCGTGCGGTACCGGCACTTCGACGGCCGGCTCCGCGGAAGGCCCCGCCGAGGGTGAGATCACTCTGCTCACCCCGATCTACGAAGGTGCCGACGGCAAGACGCTGTTGGAGAAGGAGATCCTCGGCGGCTTCCGGAAGAAGTACCCGGACGTCAAGGTGAACGTGGACTACACCACGTACGACCAGCTCAACGAGAAGATCACCACAGGGCTCGCGGGCGGCCTGCTGCCCGACGTGCTGATGATGGGCGTCGGCTGGATCCCGCCGTTCGCCGCGAAGAAGGCAATCGCGGAGCTGCCCGAGAAGTTCGCCACCGCGCACGACTACGAGAAGCGGGTGCTTGAGCCGTCCCGGTACGACGGCAAGCTGTACGCGCTGCCGGTCGTCCTCGACACCCGCATCGTCGTCTACCGCAAGGACCACTTCGCCGAGGCCGGCATCAAGAAGACCCCGGCGAACTGGGCCGAACTGCGCGCCGTGGCCAAGCAGCTGACCAAGAACGGGCGGGTCGGGTTCGACCCGTTCTCCATCCATCTGCGCCAGTGCTGGGAGACCTTCCTCTTCGCCAACGGTGGCCAACTGTTCAGCGAGGACGGCAAGAAGGTGCTGTTCACCGACGCCCGCGGGGTCGAGGCGCTGCAGTTCTTCAAGGACCTGATCAAGGACGGCTCCGCCGACTACGCCAAGAAGACGGACGCCGGCGCCCCGACCAACGTACAGACCGGCAAGGCGTCGATGATGATGACGACCAGTGCCCTGTGGACCCAGGTCGGGGAGCAGACGCCGGACCTGATCAAGGACGACAAGCTCGGCGCGTTCATCCTCGCCAACCGCAAGCCCGCGATGCTCCAGGGCGGCACCCTCGTCACCCAGTCCGCCACTTCCAAGCACCCGGCAGCGGCCCGCGCCCTCGTCGAGTACCTCGCGACGCCCGAGTCGATCCTCGGTGCGGCCAAGCAGCGCGGTTCGGTGCCCGGTCTGAAGGATCTCAGCAACACCAGCTACGTGAAGGAGAACAAGTTCGTCGATCTCTCCCTGCAGAGCATGGGCCACGCGTGCTCGGAGGGCGGCACCACCGCCTGGATGGAGATCCGCGAGAAGATCAAGCCCACGCTGGAGCCCGCGATCGTGGGCAGCCAGTCCGCGCAGGCCGCCATCGCCGAACTCGGCAGGCTCGCCGAGGCCGCAATCGGCCGGATGTAAGGACCCGTCACTGTGGGAGCGACATCCGTATTGAAGGCACGGCCCGCGCGGCCCCCGTCCCCGACCGGGCACACGGTCGCGAAGAAGCGGACCGGCGGCCGGACCCCGGCGGGCCCGGGACGCCGCAGGCAACGCGCCGGCATGCTGATGGTGGCGCCCGCGCTGCTGCATGCCTCGCTCTGGATCGGCCTGCCGGTCGTCGCGTCGGTGGTCCTGGCCTTCACGAAGTACGACGTGCTGACGGCGCCGCAGTTCGTGGGTCTGGACAACTTCCGCGACATGCTGGACGACGCGGTGTTCCGCAAGTCCATCGTCAACACCGTCGTCTACACCTTCTTCACCGTCCCGTTCGGCATGGTGCTGGGGCTGCTCGTGGCCCTGGCACTGCACACCGGACTGAAGGCGCGGGGCATTTTCCGTACCGCGGTCTTCATTCCCCAGGTGACGGCCACCGTCGCGATCGCGCTGGTCTGGCTGTGGATCTACAACCCCGGCAACGGGCTGCTGAACACCCTCCTTTCGTTCCTCGGGATCGACGGACCGGCCTGGCTGTCGTCGACCTCGTGGGCGATGCCCTCGGTGATCCTGGTCGGCATCTGGCAGGGCATCGGCATGAAGATGCTCATCTACTTGGCCGCGCTGCAGTCCCTGCCGAAGGAGCTGTACGAGGCGGCTTCGGTGGACGGCGCGTCCAAGGTGCGCCAATTCTTCTCGATCACTCTGCCGCTGCTGAAACCCGCGACGTTCTTCGTGCTCATCACGTCGATGATCAGCGCGTTCCAGTCCTTCGACCAGATCTACATCCTGACCGACGGCGGCCCGGGCAACAGCACCACGATGATGACGTTCGAGATCTACAAGTCCGCCTTCCGGGAGTTCCGCATCGGGTACGCCTCCGCGCAGTCACTGGTGCTGTTCGTGCTGCTGATGGGCTTCACCCTGGTCAACCGGCGGATCATGGGAGGCACCCGTGGCCACAACTGAGCTGCACGCGCCGGGGGCCGTGAAGAAGTCCCTGCCCGGGAGGAACGGCAAGCCGCTCACCGTCGGCCGGATCGCGCTCTACGCGACCCTCACCGTCGTCTCGCTGCTGATGGTGGTGCCGTTCGTCTGGATGGTGCTCACCTCGCTCAAGACCCCGGTGGAGATCGCTTCCCAGGACGCCGGACTGCTGCCTGAACACTGGGAGTTCGGGAACTATGTCGATGCGCTGAAGGCGGCGCCGTTCGCGACGTACGCGCGCAACAGCTTCATCATCGCGTTCAGCCACACCGTGCTCAATGTGGTGATCGCGTCGATGGCCGGGTACGCCCTGGCACGGATCAGGTTCCGGGGCAGCGAGGTCATCTTCTACCTCTTCATCGCCGCGCTGATGATCCCCACGTACACCAAGGTGCTGCCGGAGTTCCTGATCGTCCGCTTCATGCCGCTGGCCGGCGGGAACGACATCTTCGGCCAGGGCGGCAGCGGCTGGCTGGACTCCTGGTGGGCGCTGATCATTCCCGGCGCCGTCACCCCCTTCGCGGTCTTCCTCTTCCGCCAGTTCTATCTGGACCTTCCTGTGGAGCTGGAGGAGGCGGCCAGGCTCGACGGTCTCGGCGAGTTCCGGATCTACGCCCGGATCATGACGCCGCAGGTCAAGCCCGCGCTCACCACCGTGGCGCTGCTGACCTTCGAGTCGTCGTGGAACAACTTCCTCTGGCCGCTGCTGGTGACCCGCACGGACAGCCTGCGGGTGATCCAGGTGGGGCTCTCCGTCTTCAAGACGGAGAACGGTCCCCAATGGCACTTCCTCATGGCCGGCACCACGCTGGCCACCCTGCCCATGGTCATTCTCTTCCTCATCGGCCAGCGCTACTTCGTGCAGGGCTTCGCGACCGCCGGCCTCAAGTGACCGGCTGTCGCCCGAACGACCGCTCATCGAAAGGTACTCACTCCATGTCTGCTGATCTCAACGGCTCCCGCGCACTGGTGACAGGGGCGGGCCACGGAATCGGCCGCGCCATCGCCGTCGCGCTCGCCGAGGCCGGCGCCGATGTCGCCGTCCACTACCACTCCTCCGCCGACGAGGCCGCGAAGACGGTCTCCGCGATCGAGGCGCTGGGCCGCCGGGCCAAGGCCTTCAAGGCCGATGTCACGGTGACCGGCGATGTGGACCGGCTCGTCGACGAGGCGACCGGCTTCCTCGGCGGACTGGACGTCCTGGTCTGCAACGCGGGTCATCTGGTCGGCCGGGCCACCATCGCCGAGATGTCCGACGACCACTTCGACCAGGTCCTCTCCACCAATCTGACCTCCGCGTTCCGCACCGTGCGCGCCGCCCTGCCGCACCTCAAGGAGTCCTCGGCCGGCCGCATCATCACGATGTCCTCGCTGGCGGCGCACAACGGCGGCGGCCCCGGCTCGGTCGCCTACGCGGCGGCGAAGGCCGGTGTGCGCGGTTTCACCAAGGGTCTGGCCAAGGAGCTCGGCGGCACGGGCATCACCGTCAACACCGTGGCGCCCGGCTTCATCAAGGGCACCGCCTTCCACGACACGTTCACCGCGCCCGAGGCACAGCAGGCGATGGAGGCCGGCATCCCGGTCGGCCGGGCCGGCACCCCGGAGGACGTCGCAGCCGCGGTCGTCCACCTGGCGTCGCCGAAGTCCGGCTTCCTGACCGCCACCACGGTGGACATCGACGGTGGCGTGTGGCCGCGTTGAGGCGGATCGCCCGCGAGCGGGGCGGCTGGTGGCACGCGTACGTCTGCCCGGCGCACGGCGTGGAGCTCGACCACGGCGATCTGCTCGCCGGGGTGTTCCCTGAGGGCGGTGCGCGTTGTGCGTACGGCTGCCGGGTGGACGACGAGGCGGTGCGCGGCGCCTGGCTGGTGCTCTCGCACCAGGCATGGGCGCGGCATCTGCGGGTGCTCGCCCACCGCAAGGAGCGCGCGGAGGCGGTGGCGCGGCTCGTGGAGTACGCGGGGCTGTACGCGGAGCTGGCCACCGAGCGGCACGGCGAGGCCCAGTCGTGGATGCTGCGCGGCCGGCTCTTCCACCAGGCGCTGACCGATGCCATCTGGGCGGTGAACATCGGGCACACCGTGATCACACTGGCCCAGGAGTCCACGGAGCATCTGGCGGCCTTGCTGCCGCTCCTCGACGACCTGGAGCGGGCGGCTCTCGACGCCCGGGACGTGCTCACGGGTCAGGGCCACCTCGCCTCCAACTACACCGCATGGCTCAACGCGGCCGGTGTGGCGGCGAGTCGGGGTGCCGCTGCGGCTCGCGGCAGCGAGTGGGACGGTGCCGGGCGGTGGCTGGAGGGCGAGCACGGGCTGTACGCGCATCTGCGGGTCGCGGTCGCCGATGACGGCTGGGAGTGGGAGGGCAGTACCTACTACCACGGGTTCGTCCTGCGGGCCGCGCTGCTGGCGCTGCGGGGCACCGACCCCGCGTCGGTACCGTCCGACGTGGTGGATGTGCTGGCCGGGATGACGGACGTGCTGGCGGCGATCGCCACGCCGGGCGGCATCCTGCCGGCGCTGCACGACGGCCCGTATCTGCGCGGTCCGCTCGCCCTGGAGTGGCTCGAACTCGTTGCGCTGACACAGCAGTTGGTGCCGTCTCCGGCACTGGATGCGGTGGCCGGCCGGGCCCGTTCCGAACTCGGCGCGCAGGACGACGGGCTCGACCGGGAGCTGGGGGGCTGGTTCGCCGGTCCACCGCTGCCCGAGCGTGCGGCACCCGGTCCGGTGACGGTGTTCCCGACCGCCGGGTACGCGGTGCTGCACCACGCGGGCGTCCACGCGCTGCTGGACTTCGGTCCGCACGGCGGTTCGCACGGCCATCGCGACAAGTTGTCGCTGTATCTGTACGGCGACACCACTCCTTGGCAGCCCGATCCCGGTCAAGTGCCCTACGCGCACGCCGAGTTCCGGGATCTGTATGCATCGACCGAGGCCCATCCGGCGTTCCGTGCGAACGGTGCCGAACAGGCCGAGTGCACCGGGCGGTTGCTCGGCTCGGACGGTTCGTCCGTGACCGCCGAGGTGACGACGGCGTACGAGGGGGTGCATGCGGTGCGGCGGGTGGTGCTCGGCGACAGCTATCTGGTCGATGTGCTGACCGTGCGTGCCGAGGACGAACGGTGCCTCAGCGCGCAGCTGCGCCCCGGTGTCGCGCTGGACATCCAGCTCCAGGCCTCGGGCGAGGTGCGCACCACCTGGTACGGCGACGAGACCCTGCACGGCTGGCACACCCACACCCCCGGCGCGACCGTGCGTCCGGTCTCCCGGCCGGGCCCGGGCCCGGCCGACGATCCGCAGCGCGTGCGTACCCGGGTCGACTTCACCACGCAGTCGGACCGGGTCACCTTCGCCTCGGTGTACCAGGCGGCGTCGGCCGGACCCGCCGTGACCGATGTACGGCTTGACGGTGACGGGGTGCTGACGGTCTCGCTGACCGACGGCAGCTCCGCACGGTTCCGGACGGAGGACTGACCCTTGTTGCTCTCGGCGACCCCGCCGCCCGGCCCGCGCCCCGCACAGCAGGTGCGGCTGTACGAGGAGGCCACCCGCCACCGCGGGCTGACCCCGCCTCGTACGCACCCCCTGGCCAGCATCACCTGGCTCGGCCCCGCCGCCTCCAACCCGGCGCTGGCCTACCGGGTGAGCGGCGATCCGGCCCATCTGGCGGAGAGCCGGCGCTGGATCGAGGCCGCGGTGCGGCTGCCCCACTGGGGCAGGGCCCATATGCCGGACCACGATCTGGACGCGGGCTGGCTGCTGCACCATCTGTCGCTCGCCCATCGGTGGATCGGCGACGAACTCCCGGACGAGGTGCGGGCGCTGCTGCGGTACAAGCTGCTGCTCCAGGGGCGGCGGATGTACGAGTTCGCAGTGGCGAGCGAGGGTCGCTGGTGGTCGTCGTCGTACTGGCAGAACCACAACTGGATCTGCTACGCGGGTCTGGCCACGGCCGGCTATGTGCTCGGCAAGGAGGAGTGGACCGAACGCGCCAAGGACAACCTCGGTACGGTCCTCGACCTGATGCCGGACGACGGTTCGCATGCCGAGGGCGTCGTCTACTGGCGGTACGGTGTGCCCTTCCTCGCCGTCCACCTGGATCTCCTCCAGGAGGCGGAGGGCATCGACTGGTGGGGGCGGGGCGGCTTCCTCGCGAACACCTTCCGCTACCGGCTGCACCAGTTGGCCCCCGGCTTCGCGTTCAACGTGGACCACGGCGACTGCCACGACCGGCGCAGCGGCCACAGCGCCGGTCTGTACTACCGTCTCGCGGCGCAGTACGGGATTCGGCAGGCGCAGTGGCTCGGCGATCTCGCCTCGGGTGAACTGCTGTGGCAGGAGGCGTCGGAGAGCGGGGTGCGGCCGGGGATCCTGCCGGAGGCCTATCTCGAATACCTCTGGTACGACCCGTCCGTGGCCGCCGCACGGCCCACGGAGACACGGGCGTTCTTCCCGGACCTCGGGCTGCTCGCGGCGCGCACCGGGTGGGACGACGACGCCACGCTCGTCTCGTTCAAGGCGAGCCCCGGCGGTGGCCACAAGGCGTGGGAGACCTCCGCGAAGCACCGGGCGGAACTGGGCTGGGAGACCCTCAACCAGGGTCACCACCACCCCGATTCGGGCTCGTTCGTGCTGGTCTCGCAGGGTGCCTTCCTCGCGGTCGACGAGGGGTACAGCAACCGCAAGCGGGCCGCGCACCACAATCTGCTGCTGGTGGACGGGCAGGGGTACGCGGACGAGGACCGGTACCACGTGTACAGGGACATCCCGTACGAGCGGCAGGCCCGGCAGCGCGATGTGCTGGCCGGTCCCGACTGCGGCTGGGCGCACGCCACGGCAGAGATCGCCGCGATGTACGACCCCGCGCTCGGGGTGCGGCGGCTGGACCGGACGCTGGTGTTCACCCCGTCGGGACGGCTCGTACTGCTGGATCTCGCCGAGGCGGACACGGAGCGGGAGTGGTCGTTCCTGCTCCAGACCGACCGGCCCACCGAACCCGGGCCGGACGGCGGCCGGCTGATCCGGTCCGGGGCGGCCTCCGCCCTGGTGCGGCAGTTCGCTCCGCTCGACGCCGAGGTGGTCTCCGAGGCCACCGAGGTCGAGGCGAACCCGACGTCGAGCACGCCGGAGCTGCGTCTCACCCGCACTCTGCACACCCTGCGTGCGACGACCGCTCGTTCCACGGAGGCGCTCTTCCTCACCGCGATCGTCCCGGGCGCGGCTCCGGGCCCCGCCGAGCGGGTCGGGTGCGTGGAGGGCCAGGGCGTCGCCTTCGGCGAGGAGACCGTGCTCCTCTCCCCCGTCGCCCGTCGTATCCGCACCGCCTCGGTGTCGGCCGACGCGGCGGCGGTGCTGCTCGGAGCCGAGAGCTCGGCCCCGTACGTGGTGGCGGCCACCCGGCTGGTGCTGGACGGCCGCGTGCTGCTCGATGTCCCGGAGCCGTACACAGGAAAGGTCGGCTGATCATGCAGGCAACCCTCTCGTCCGGCTGGCCGACGCTGCTGCGGCGGCTGGAGTTCGTGGCCTACCCGGCGGCCGCCGGGGCCGCCTTCACCGTGCTGTCGCTCGGTGTCGTGACCTGGCTTCCCGCGCTCGCCGCGATGGGGCACGCCCTGCAGCGGTGGCGGGCGGAGGGTGACAGCCGCTGTTTCACCAACGCGTTCGCCGCCTTCCCGCGGTACTGGCGGGCGCTGTGGCGCCACGGTCTGCTGTCCACGGCGGCGGGGATCGTGCTGACCGCCAACATCGTCCATCTGCTGGGCCGTCCGGAACCGTGGACCTTCGTGCTGCTCGCCGCGCAGGTGGGTATCGCGGCCGCGCTCGCCATCCACCATGTGGCGCTCGCGGCCGAGGCGGGCCGGTCCCCGCACGGAACGGTCCGCACCTGGTCACGCGGTGCGCTGGCCCTCGGCTTCGGGTCGGCGGCCCGTGGCACCGCACTGCTCGGCGCGGTGATCTCCGCCGCGCTGCTCTCGCTCGTCGTACCGCTGGGCCCCCTGCTCCTCGGCCCCAGCATCCCCGTACTGCTCGCACTGTCCTTCGCAGACCCCAGGAGGCACACCCCATGAGCCGTGTACTGCGCACCACCCTCGTCGCCGCGCTGGCCGCGGGCGCCCCGCTCGCCTTCCCGCCACCCTCCGTGGCCGCCGGGACCGCAACCGCGTACTACGTGTCGCCGTCCGGCAGCGACTCCAACGCCGGCACGTCGGCGAGTGCGCCGCTCGCCACGATCCAGAAGGCGGTCGATCTGGCGCCGACCGGCGCGGTGGTCAACCTCGCCGCCGGTACGTACAAGCAGGACGTCGTGACCAAACGCGCCGGTGTCACCATCACCGGCCCGTCGAACGCCGTGGTGAAGGGGGCCGGCGACGCCCGGATCATCCAGGTGCAGCACGACTCGACGACGCTCAGCGGATTCACCGTGGACGGGCTGCACGGGTCGTCCACCGATGTGTCGGGGTACCGCCTCAAGCTCATCTATGTCATGAGCACGACCCCAGGCAACGGGGTGGGCGCTCTGCGGATCAACGGGATGACGCTGAAGAACGCCGCCGACGAGTGCCTTCGGGTGCGCTATCTGGTGACCGGGGCGGACATCTCCGACAACACGATCACCAACTGCGGGGTCGCCGACTTCAAGTTCGGCGGCGGCGGCAAGAACGGCGAGGGCATCTACCTCGGCACGGCCCCCGAGCAGCAGGGGGCGAACGGCGCCCCGGACGCGGCCCCCGACATCAGCAGGAACAACCGCATCCATCACAACACCATTGCCACACAAGGAAATGAGTGCGTGGACGTGAAGGAGAACTCGACCAACAACTACGTCGAGTACAACGACTGCAGCGGTCAGAAGGACTCCAGCTCCGGCGGCCTCGACGCCCGCGGCAGCGGCAACATCTTCCGCTACAACACCATTCACGACAATGTCGGCGCGGGCATACGGCTCGGCGGTGACACCGCGACGGACGGCATCAACACCAGCATCTACGGCAACACCATCACCGATAACGCGGGCGGCGGCATCAAGTTCATGCGCACCCCGCAGGGCCCGGTGTGCACCAACACGATGAGCGGCAACACCGGCGGCAACGCGGTCGGCACCTACGCCGCCGAGTACGACCCGACGGGTGCGTGCCCCCAGTGACCGGGCGGGGACCCGCAAGACGCGGGGTACTGACGGCGGCGGCCGGTCTGGCGGCGGTCGCGGCCACGGCGACGCAGGCACACGCGGCCGGGCCTTCGGGCGGCGGCGCGAGCCGGTCGCGCTGGACGACGTCCTGGGCGACCGCGCAGACCGCGCCCACCGCCACGGACACGGTGGCGAGCGCCGGCCTCACCGACGGCACATGCGTCGCCAACGTGCGGCTGTCCGCGGGCGGTGCCGTCCGGCTGCGCTACGGACACGCCTTCGGCACCGTCCCGGTCCTCGTCGGCCCGGTGACGGCGGGCGGCCTGCCGGTGACGTTCGGCGGGCAGCCGCAGGCGTGGATCGCCGCCGGCGCCTCGCTGACCAGCGACCCGGTCGCCGGACTGCGTGTCACCGAGGGGGCGCGGCTGACGGTGGAGACGAAGCTTCCCGGCCCCACCGGTCCGCTCTCCTTCCACCGCAACACCCATGCCTCGCATTCCGTCGACGGCGAGCGCACCACCTCGGTGTTCCTGCTGACCGGCGTCGAGGTGACGGGCGCGCACGGGCCCGTGGTCGCGGTGCTGGGCGACTCCATCACGGAGGGCGTCGGCACCCCCGACGACGCCGATCTGCGCTGGCCCGACCAGTTGGCCAGGCGGCTCCCCGGTTCCGCCGTCGCCAATCTCGGCATCAGCGGCAACCGGCTGCTGCTGGACGACGCCCGGTTCGGGCCGGGCGGGCAGGCGCGCTTCGACCGCGATGTGCTGTCGCTGCCCGGACTGCGCACCGTGCTCGTCCATCTCGGCGTCAACGATCTGCAGCAGCCTCCGAGCCAGACCGATCCGGCGCGCGTGCTGGCCGGGTACCGGCAGCTGGTGCTGCGCGCCCGCAACGCCGGGCTGCGGACGGTCGGCGCGACCATCGCCCCGTTCGGCGGCTGGATCCGCTGGACGCCGGAACTCGAAACGGTGCGGCAGCGGATCAACGCTGCGGTTCGTACCGGCCGGGTCTTCGACGCCGTCGTCGACTTCGACGCGGCACTGCGCGACCCGGAAAGCCCGGCACGGCTGCTGCCCGCGTACGACAGCGGGGACGGACTCCACCCCAATCCTTCCGGTCATGCCGCGCTGGCAGCGGCCGTCGACCGCCGAAATCTCCTGTGAGGGCCGCATGACGAACCCAGGCACCACTCCAGGCACCACCCGCCGCACCGTTCTCGCCGGTGCCGCGGTTCTCGGCGCGGCCGCCGCGCTGCCACTGACGCTCACCGCCGCCGCGGGCACCGCGCACGCGGCGGACGGGCCCGCCGTCATCGTCGACGCCACCGCCCTGCGCACCCGCTGGCACACCCTGCTCACCGGTGGCCCCGGCCTCGACCTGGCGGACCCGCAGATCGCCGCGGCCGTGGCCAGGATCGGCAAGGCCGCGACCACCTCGGTCAAGGGCCTCGACCCGAACCGGACCGACGGGCTGTTCCCCGATCTGACCAGCACCACGCTCTCCAACCACGTGACGACGTCGTTCAAGCGGCTCGCCACGGTCGCGACCGCGTGGGCCGTCCCCGGCACTCCGCAGTACGGCGACTCCACGCTGCGCGATCTGCTGCTGGCCGGCGTCGACTGGATGCTGACCAACCGTTACGGCCCCGGCCACACCCGGTTCGACAACGACTGGGACTGGGAGATCGGCTCCGCGCTCGCCCTGAACGACGCGACCGTGCTGCTCTACGACGTGCTCGGCACGGAGCGGCTGGGCCGGATCACCTCAGCCGTGCGGCACTACACACCCGACCCGAACCTCTGGCGGGCCGACCGGCAGATCGCCACCGGCGCCAACCGCGTGTGGATCTCCACCGTGGTCGCCGTCAACGCGGTGCTCAGCGGCACGGGCGACGATCTCGCCCGGGTCCGTGACGCTCTTTCGGACGTCGAGGGTTCGGGCGCCAACAGCGTCCTCGCCTTCAACGACGCGGGCGCGGCGGCGGAGGGCACCGGTGAGGGCTTCTACTCCGACGGTTCGTTCCTCCAGCACTACAAGCACCCGTACAACGGCGGGTACGGCAAGGAGCTGCTGAACAACCTGTCCCGGCTGTTGAACCTCCTCGCCGGTACCACGTGGGCGGTCACCGACCCCGACCTCGACAACATCCGCAGCTGGGTGGACGACGGCTTCGACCCGCTGCTGGTGCGCGGCGACGTGATGGCGTCGGTGTGCGGGCGCGAGATCGCCCGCCCCAGCAAGCAGGGCCATGTGTCGGCGCAGACGGTCATCGAGGCGGTGGTGCGCCTGATCCCGAGCTTCCCGGGCGAGACCGCCGACCGGTTCACCGCCCTGGTCAAGCAGTGGATCGCCGAGGACACCTACCGGGACTTCCTGGCCGTCACCGACCTGGCATCGCTGGTCGCCGCCCGGCAGGTCATCGCCTCCCCGGTGCCGGCCCGGGGTCCGCTGGTCGCGCACAAGCAGCACCCGCGGATGGACAAGGCAGCCCACCGCCGGCCGTCCTTCTCGCTGGGCATCTCCGCGTACTCCTCCCGGATCTACAACTACGAGTCGATCCAGAACGAGAACCTGCACGCCTGGCACCTCTCCGACGGCATGGTCCTGCTCTACACCGACGACCTCGGGCACTACAGCGAGGACTACTGGCCGACCGTCGACCCGGCCCGGCTGCCCGGCACCACCGTCATCGCGGGACGCCCGGCGGACGCGGCAGGTCAGCGCACCACCAGCACGGCCGACTGGGCGGGCGGCACGGCGCTGCCGGGCACCACGCTCGGCGCGTACGGCATGGAGCTGCGCGCGTACGGGAGTTCGCTGCACGGGCTGAAGAGCTGGTTCTGCCTGGACGACGTGATCGCCTGCGTCGGCTCGGGCATCGGCGCGGACGCGGGCACGGCCGAGACGGTGGTCGAGAACCGGAAGCTGCGCGACCCCGGGGCGGCCCTGCTCGTCAACGGCACGGCGGCGCCGACGGACGCCGGCTGGTCGGCACGGCTCGACAAGGTGCGGTGGCTGCATGTGGCCGGAACCGGCGGCTACATCTTCCCCGATCCCGTCACCCTCCAGGGCCTGCGCGAGAACCGCACGGCGACCTGGCGCGAGATCAACCTCAAGTACGGTACGGACACCCCGGTCACCCGCCCGTATCTGACGCTCTGGCAGGACCACGGCGCCGCGCCGAGCGGGGCGGGCTACTACTGGCTCCAGGCCCCGGCGGCCTCGGCCGAACGGACGAAGCAGTGGTCGTCCGCACCGCCGGTGAGACTGATCGCCCGCTCCACCGCCGTGCACGCGGTACGCCGCTGCGCGGACGGGCTGCTCGCCGCGAACTTCTGGACCGCCGGCACCGCGCAGGAACTGACCTCGGACGGCCCGGCCTCGGTGCTGGTCCGCCCGGACGGAAAGACGGTGAAGGTGTCGCTGTCCGACCCGACACAGCTGCGGTCCTCGGTCGTCCTGGACCTGGCGCAGCGCGGTCTGACCGTTGTCTCCGCCGATCCGGGCGTCAGCGCCGCAGCCGCCGGCAACGGCATCCGGATCACCGCCGACACCACCGGCCGCCATGGCACGACCCTCAACCTCACCCTGAAGAGGAGCTAGACACTTGCTGTTCGACATGCCCCTGGACCGGCTGCGCAACTACCGGCCGGAGCCGGAGGAGCCGGCCGACTTCGACGCCTTCTGGGAGAAGACGCTCACCGAGACGGCCCGCCACGACCTGGACGCCGAGTTCCTCCCGTACGACGCCGGATTCGCGACCGTCGACGTGTTCGACGTGAGCTTCCGCGGCTGGGGCGGGCAGCCGGTGAAGGCCTGGCTGCTGCTGCCGAAGACGCGTTCGGGCCCGCTGCCCGCCGTGGTGCAGTACATCGGCTACAACGGCGGCCGGGGCATTCCGTACTCCTGGCTGACCTGGAGCGCGCTCGGCTACGCGCATCTGGTGATGGACAACCGGGGCCAGGGCGGTGGCGGCAAGAACACCGCCGACACCCCGGACATCGGCCCGGACGGGCACGGCTCCTCCTCCCCCGGCTTCCTGACCCGGGGCATCGAGGACCCGTACCGCCACTACTACCGGCGGCTCATCACGGACGCGGTGCGGGCGGTGGACGCGGCCAAGGCCCATGAGGCGGTGGACGCCTCGCGGGTGGCGGTGCTCGGCGGCAGTCAGGGCGGCGGGCTCGCACTGGCCGTCGCCGGGCTGCGGGACGATGTCGTGGCGGCCGTGGCCGATGTGCCGTTCCTCTGCCACTACCGGCGTGCCTCGCAGATCACGGACGCCGGACCGTACGCGGAGATCGCCCGCTGGCTGTCCGGGCACCGCTTCCGGATCGACGAGGCGATGGAGACCCTGTCGTACTTCGACGGGGTCAACTTCGCGGCACGGGCGACCGCCCCGGCGTGGTTCTCGGTCGGCCTGATGGACAAGATCTGCCCCTCGTCCACGGTGTTCGCCGCCTACCACCGCTATGCGGGTCCGGCGCAGATCGAGGTGTTCACGTACAACGGGCACGAGGGCGGGGCCGAGTACGACCTGCCGCGCAAGCTCGGCGCGCTGCGGGGCGTCTTCGGCCAGTAGCGGACTCTGGTCACCGGCCCGGCGCCGCCATCGCGGCGTTGTGGCCGGGGATGCCGCTGACCCCGCCGCCGCGCACCGCACCGGCCCCGCAGAGCAGCACATCGGCGTGTGCCGGGGGCAGGGACACCAGGCGAGTAGCGCGACAGGCGGGCGTCGACCCCGTCGAGACGGCCGCTCCCCCGGTGCCGGCCAGGCGCTCCAGGACCAGGACGGACCGTCCGGCGCGGGCGAGGCAGGCGGCGGCGACCAGACCGTTGTGGCCGCCGCCCACGATCGCTGCGTCATGGCTGTCGGGTGCGGGCATGACTCTTCGTAGCATGGCGCGGTCGCCCCCGGCCAGAGGCCGTGACGCCCGCTCAGTGCGGCGACGCCTGCTGCCCGCGGCGCTCCGCCGCGACCCGCCGGTACAGCTCGACGGCCTCCGTGCCGCGCCCGAGCTGCTCCAGGCAGTGCGCCTCGTCGTTGCGGGCGGCGAGGGCATCGGGGTGGCCGGGGCCCAGGAGCCGTTCGCGGGCCGCGGCGACCGTGCGGTAGACGGTGAGGGCGTCCGCCCAGCGACCGAGCCAGCCGAGGCCGACGGCGACCTCGCGGCGGCTGACGAGGGTGTCGGGGTGATCGGGGCCCAGGACCCGTTCGCGGATCGCGCACACGTCACGGGCCTCGGTGAGGGCCTCCTCCCAGCGGGCGAGGCGCCCCAGGTTGACCCCGAGGCCGTGGCGGGCGCGGAGCGTCTCGGGGTCGGCGGGGCCGCCCGCCCTGGTCCGGTCCTCCACCAGGGCGCGGTAGAGCTCCAGGGCCTCCGCGCTGCGGCCCAGGCGGCCGAGGCTGATGCCGACCTCGTAGCGGGCGGCGAGCGTGTCGGGGTGGTCGGGGCCGAGAGACCTCGACCGGGCCCGAACGATTTCCTGGTAGGCCTGCAGGGCCTCCGTCCAGCGCCCCAGCCTGCCCAGTGTGTACGCCACCTCGTAGAGCGTGACCAGGGTGTCGGGGGGGGGGGGGGCGGGCCCCCCCCCCCCCGGCGGCACCCCCGGGCCGCCCCGCCCGGGCGACGGCAGCCAGGGGCCCAGGCCGG
>NZ_JBSFET010000019.1:0-103144 GCF_053594575.1 Streptomyces sp. NPDC001880 | reverse complement strand
ACGACCAACGCACAGGCAACAACACCGCCGAAACGATCCGCGCCCTCAAGATCAACTATAGCCCGGGCCCCACTGGGGTTCGCACGCGCCTTGGGCTTGCCCGCGCCGTCAGCGGAAGGCTTGCCCGAGTCAGCGGCACAGGCACGAGAACCAGCCGCCCGCCGTCCCGCGCCGTCGGGCCGGGCGGCGCGGATCGACTTCAGCGCGGCCATACTGTTGGCGGTGCCCTTGCGGCGGCGGTTGACGCCCCACAGCTGGTCGTCGCCGACGGAGTATCAGCCGTGGAAGTAGGTCACGCCGTGGGCCCGGCGGTAGCCGCCGCCGCACCAACGGCGAAGCCGAATGTCCGCGCAAGCTGTCGCGCCGATGCCGTACCGGCCCCGACGGCGCCCACCATTCCGGTCGCCGCCGCCATTGCCGTCACGGTCCGAAGGATGATCCTCATCCTTGGTCTGGTGCACCTGGTACTCATGAGTTCCACTCCGACCACTACTGAGGTGTTCGATTACAGAACAACTCCTGTTTCCCGAAGATCGACACGCTGCTCTGATCGCCTGCTCGGCACCGAATCCGTGGCGCCTGGGCAATTTCGTCCAGCATGTCCGTACCACTCCTGGAAAGACGTACTGCGGACGGCTCCAGTTCCCTTGTGGACTGACACGAATGACTGCATGTCAAGGACTTGTGCTGACCTTTTTTGATCTTCGCTGCGCGGAGCGTTTCCGCAGCACACTTGATACCACGTCACAGGTTCGTACTGGCGCCCGAATTCACCGACTGTGACACTGAGCCGGCGCTACTCTGAGGTCCGGATGTCCCGCACCAGGGGATTCACCCCTGCGCCCGGGAATAACCATGTACGCGGATCAAGGGAGGGCCCTGGTGACAAGTGTCGACGCTCTACTCGGCCAGATCGTGCCCGCTGTCGAAGCGGCGGTGGGTGCGTACGGCGTCAGCGTGCTGACCCAGGCCGAGGACCTCGCGGCCGGTGAGACGGTACGGCTGGGGCAGCGGCTGCTCGCTCGGATCCTGAACCGTGGCACCGACGCCGCGTCGGTCGAGGCCGCCGTCAGTGACCTGGCCGAGCCGGGCGAGGACCGGGACGCACGGGACGCGCAGGCCGCACTGCGCTTCCAGATCGAGAAGGCCCTGCGGGAAGACCCCGGCTTCGCCGCGGAGTTGTCGGCGATGCTGCCTCAGCGCCCGACCGTGCAGGCCACCGGCCAGGGCAGCGTGGCGGTGGGCGGAAGCATCGTGGGACCCGTCATCACCGGCAATAACGCGACGTTCGTCGCTCTCGGCGAACCTCACACCGGGTCCGGAGGAGAGAGCTCCCGCCGTGCTCACCTCTGACCAGCCTCCTCCCGGCGAGGGATCGGTCCAGGCCAGGGACATCGAGGGCCCTGTGGTGACCGGCAAAAACAACATCGTCGTCACGCTCTACATCGACGGGGCCTCCGCCGGGGATGCGCTGGACGAGCTGTCCTCTCGACTCATACGTGAAATGCGGGTCGGGCGCAGCCCCGTTGACGCGGAGCGGGCCGGCATGGCCGATCAGCTCGCGGGCGACGTCCTGCATCGACTGACGTCAGAAGTGGAACAGTTACGGTTGGCGGACCGGGACTCGCTGCCTGTGCACTGGCAGCCGGCGTTCAGGAGCGCACCCGGCAGCGGGGGAGACACCCGCGATATCCCGGGCGAGGCATCGGGTATTCCTCTAACGGGGTTGACCAGTCGACTGGATGAAATCACGGCGGATTCCCGCTGGCTGATGGTGTTGGGGCGGGGAGGGTCAGGGAAGAGTGTCCTGGCCCTGCAATTTGCGAAGTCCCGCTTGGAACGCCGCTCTCACGACCGCAAAGAGTCGGTTCCGGTGATCTTCAGTATGGGATCATGGAATCCCGGCACTGTCGCGTTGCGAACATGGCTGATCGACCGGCTGGAACGAGATTATCCTGATCTGGCCGATGCCGGCCCCAGAAAAACGAAGACATGGGCCGCAGAACTGATGGGAACCGGCTATGTGCTGCCGATTCTGGACGGGTTCGACGAGATCGCTGTCGATCTGCATGAACGCGCGCTGAACCAGCTCAACAGCAGTACCCTGCCACTGGTGGTGACCAGCCGCCGTGACGCGATCAAAGCCGTCATGGACGGAAGTCATATCGTGCCCTCCGCCGCCGCCATCGAATTGGTCGACCTCGGCCTGGACGATTCCATCCGATACCTGTGCGAGGCCACCGGCACGGCTCCCCCCGACGGCACGACCGCCGCCCGCCGGACCGGGTGGGGCCACGTGGTGGACGAGTTGAGCAGCCCTCGTCGCACCCGAGCCAGTGACAATCTCGCCACCGTGCTGGCCACCCCACTGATGACCACACTCGCCCGGTTCGCCTACGAGTCGAGGCGGTCCGGCCATGACCCGTCGGAGCTGCTGAACACCGAGAAGTTCGGTTCCCAGGACGCCCTCGAGAAGCACCTCCTGGATTTCTTCATCCGTACCGCCTATGAGCGCTTCCTGGAAATCGAGTCCGTGGGAGGGGCAGGAAACGGGGCGCAAGACCACCGCTGGGACACCGAGCGCGTCCGGCACTGGCTCGGCTACCTCGCCACACATCTGACGAAGCTCGGTACGCCCGACATCGAGTGGTGGCGGCTGGGCACCGCCATGAAGCTGCGCTGGGTCATGCTGCGGGTCGGTGTCACGGTCGGAGTCGCCTCCGGTCTTGTGGCCGGACTCGTGTTCGGGGCCGAAGACGCGCTCTTGTACGGGCCCGCTTACGGGCTCATGTCGGCGGGCCTCAGTGGCCTGGCGGACGGAGCCGGGCTGGGGCTGACCTTCGGGCTCATGCATGGGTTCGCCACGAAGATGCGGGACGGCGGACCGATGTTCGAACCGTCGCGCATGGAGATCAGTCGTCATGGCTGGGACAAGTCGAGGCTGCGGAAGAACTTCCGCCCCAGAGTCCAGGGCGGGCTCGTCGGCGGGCTCCTGTTCGGGCTCGTGTGGGCACTCGGAGTCGCGGCCTTGAATGCCCTCGCGGGCGCCACCTGGTCCATGATCTGGCCGTTCGCGGGGCTGCTGTTCGCGGAAGGGACCGGACTGGGTCTCGTGCTGGGCCTCGTCGCCGCCGTCGGGGCCGGGTTCGAAAAGGTCATTCCGAGAGAGAAAGCCGACGCCTCGTCGGACCTGCTGGACACGAACCGCGCCACGGTGCTCAAGCAGCTCATCACTGTCGGGCTCGTGATCGGCGTCGGGCACGGAACCTTGTTCGGGTTCGCATGGAACAGTGTCCTCAACGGACTCGGGGCCGGACTGGCGGCCGGAGCCGCGGTCGCGCTCGGAATCGGCAGCATGACCGCTTGGGGGCGTTGGGTCGTCCTGGGCCGGATCTGGCTTCGTCTGACGGGGCAGTTACCGAAGGACCTGGACGCCTTCCTGCGGGACGCCTACGTGCGAGGTGTTCTACGCCAGCAAGGCGTGGTCTACCAGTTCCGCCACGCGCGGCTCCAGGAGCACCTGAGCGATGCATACCAGGAGGGAACGGCCCGATGACGAAGCTCGGCGCAGCAGGCGGGGACGTCGACGCCCTTGGACGAGGATCTTCGGGGGCCGGTTTCATGAGGAGTGCGGGGTGAAGGTGACGAACTCACCGACACGTGGGCCGCTGCGAGGCGGAAGGCCATCTTGAGTGCGGCCCTCCACCCACTCCACATGCAGTCGAACGAGCAGCATCAAGAACCTCAGCCCGGTGCCTGGATATCGGACTTCAGCTACCGCTGGCCGGAGGGCGGGGTCGCTCGGGGAGATGCCGAGCCAGACCCAGCCAGCGGCCATGAGCGTGGAGTAGAGGCCGCGCAGGGTCTTATGGACGACGTCCTTCATGCGTGCAGGACCTCTCCCACCGAGGACGCGGACGTGGTAGTCGGCACGAAGATGACATGGCGTTTCGGCATCTGTTTCAGCAGTCATTCAGCAACCACTACCAGCGAGAAATACCAGGTCGCACGGCCTTTACCACTGACGCTCGGATGACGCTCTCCAACTGACACTCCCCGCAGACCATCACGAAGTGTGACCTCGGCGGCATGGCGGAGCACGAGGAAGCCCTGAGGAATTTCCTGCCTGCAGCCGATGGCGACGGCCTCCTGGAGATGCTGGACGACGCCCTGCGCCACGCCGAAGCACGTCTGCTGCGCAGCAGCGGCAGTCGCCTGCACGACCTGCGCGCCTGCACCCGCGAAGCGCTCTGGAACGACGCCGATGACGCGTACACCGAAGAGAAGTTCCTCCAAGTCAAGGCGCGCCTCGACCGCTTCAAGGGCCGCCCGGAGCACACCCGTCTCGACAAGGAGTGGACCGCCCGGGTCACCGACGTGCGGCGCTGGTTTGTCTTCTCCGCCAGCGAGCTCAACCGCGAGGACGACGCCGAGTACGAGGTCCACTCCGACTCCGGCGGGCACAGGCTCCGCTTGAAGGAAGCCCTGCTCGGCAGGTCCCGTAGCGGACTGACCAGCAAGATTCACCTCGCAGCCGTCCAAAAGCGCGTCCAGGGCGACGACAGCGAGGTTGGCCAGGCTGCGCTTGACGTGGGCGCACACGCCCTCGACCGGGTTCAGGTCGGGCGAGTAGGCGGGCAGCAGGAACACCGTCAGCCATGCCCGTGCGTCGATCAACTCTCGCATCGTGCGGGAGACATGGGTGTTGAGACGGTCCCAGACCAACACGATCGGTGCCTTGATGAGCTGGTGGGTGCCGTCGAGCAGAGCGATGAAGTCGCGCTCGCTCATGCTGCGGCGCTTGCCCTCGCCCGCCGGGTGCGCGATCAGCCGATGGCACAGCCGGGTCCGTGAGCCGGGCCGCATCGCAATCAGCCCGGCCACCGACAGCCGCCCCGAGCGGCGTCCACTCACCGTCACGACCGGGGTGTGTCCGCGTCGTCCCCAGGTCGGAACTTCCGGCCGATCAGCGTGGCCACCCGCGCAGCGGTCCACACCTGGTCCTCCACCCAGCCGTGCGCATTCGGCCCCTCCTCCAGATACGCGGCGAGCTTCTCCAGACAGCGCGGCGACAGACGGCACCGTGATCCGCCCGGCTCGCGCGAGTCCAGGGCCTCGATCCCGCCGTCCCGCCGCAGCTGGTGCCACCGGTAGGCCGACTTCCTGCTCACACGGAGACGCTGGGCGACCTCCAGCGGCTTGATCTTCTGCTCGAACAACCCGGCCGCCTGCCGCCGTACGGCCTCCAAACGCTGCCGCCCCGCAGCGGTCGGCCCGCCCCCATCCGCGTACCTCACACAACACGAGATACAGCCCGCACCCCAGGCCCATCAGGCACATCGACAAAGCTCACCCTGCCGAGCCGAAGTCAGTAGACGCAGCAAGCTACATGCGACAAGCCCGCTTGTTGTCAACAAAGTTGACACAACCCCAGGTCAGCCAGCTCATCACCAGGCCGAAGGGCACCACGCCCCGTTCTCACCGGATCTGCAGCAGCCCAGCTCACACACACTCCACACCTCAACTCACACCCCCGCCAGAGATCGTGAATGCCGTCTGCGATGGCGAGGCCGATCCGGCCTGCCTCACGTGGCATGCCGTCAGACAGGGCGACGCGCCCGGACAGAGATCATGACCAGACTGATGTCCATGAAGGCCGGATCGTTGAAGGGATCGATGCCCGCCTGCCACTCTTCCTGCGAGAGGAGTCCTGCGGATATCAGAGGATCGCGCATTTGGTTGATCATAAACGTCCAGTGGCGGTCACCCGCGCCCCCCTGCCCGCACTGCATTATCCGGGCGGAGACGGACAGGTCGGCCAGGCCGTTCCGCAGGGCCAGACCGGGCAGGGACCTCGACCACCGCAAGTCCGCGCCGTGCCTTCCCAAGAGAGCTCTGACGGCTCGGGTCATGTTGCTGAACTCTGGGTAGGGCGATTCGCGATCATCGATGATCACGGGTTCCTCGGTCACGAGCCATCCACCAGGAGCGAGCCACTGAGCGGCGCGCCGATAGATCTCCTCCCGCTGGCGGAGGTGAAACAACAGCAGCCGTGTGTGGATCAGGTCGAAGGACTGCGGAGCGAAGTCGCACTCGAGGACGTCCCGCTCACTGATCGTGAGGTTGCGGAAGGCCCCCTGGTCGAGGAAGCGGGTGTCCAGGTCGACGGCGGTGGTGCGCCCCTCAGGGCACATCCCGGCGAGCCAGTACGCGATCGACCCGGCGCCTGCCCCCAGCTCCAGACAGCGCCAGTTCGGCTGTACCGTGCAGTCGGAGAGCAGGCTGATGGTCTCGGGATCCAGCGCGCCCTCCAGGCGGCGAAGCCTCTCGAGTTCGCTGTGCACCTGATGGCCGATCGAACTCTCATTGTACCCGTACGCGGGGTTTTGCGGCTGATTGCTGGTCATCGTTCAGTGCTCCTTGCGTGCCGAGGCAGTCGGGTATGGCAATTCAGAAGTCATCTGATTTGGTGAGTCTGCGGTAGCAGATGAGGGTGCGGGCGATGCTGATGAAGGCAAGGAAGTGCTCGGCCTTGCGTCAGCTCCTGAGCGCGGAGAAGACGAGAGCCGGCAAGCGCCTGGCCTGCGGTGCGGCGACGAAGTGGGTGAGTCGTTCAAGAGTCGCGCGCCCGGTGCGACTCGTGGCGAAATACGGCGGGCGTGGTGAGAGCGACGGAGAACCGGCGAGGAGGCCACGTGGGGCCGGTGCGAAGGGTGCGCGGAGCACGGTCTTCTCGATCTCTCCCAACATGAAGGCGTTGTGCACGAATCCGGTGCCGCTGCCGACTGCCTGGCGGGTGTGGCCGGGGTAGGCGCCCCAGGGGGTGTAACCGAGTAGGAACCCCACCGCTGGCCAGCAGTTGACGCCCAGGGTCCCGTAGCGCAGCGCGGCCACGGCGTCCCGGACGGCGGGGGATGCAACCTTTTCCGTCCGTGGGTGGACGAGGACTGTGGCGCCCAGCGTCCCGGGCAGGACGTGGTTGGCGAAGTCGATCGCGTGGCGGAGAAACTCGCGCGGACTGTCGCCGGGAAGCTTGACCACCCCCAAGGCGCCGGAGAAGATCTCGGCCGTGATGAGCGGGTCGTTGTGGTCGTGCAGTTCCGGTACCAGGACGAGGCCTGTGGTACCGAGGATCTCGGCCTCCGGGTGGCGGGCCAGGACGTCGGCCAGCCGGTTCTCGGTGCCGGGGTAGTAGCTGGCGCGCGTTGGAAGCGCACGTGCGAGAAGACGGATCTCGTCCAGCAGCCGCTGGGATCCGGTCCAGCCGGACGGCACGATGAGAACCTGACTGGCGACGCAGTTGTGGCCCGAGTTGTTCATCTTGCTGGTGACAATGTGCTCGGCCTGGAAACGGAAGTCTGTGTCACTCCAGTCTCCGGGTACGACGATGACGGGGCTGACTCCACCCAGTTCGCTGGTGAAAGGCTTGCTGACCAGGGGAGTGTTTTCGCGGCGCCGCTGCTCTGCCAAAGCGTCGGTGCCCCACACGATGGCGTCGTGAGTGCGGTCGCTTCCTGTCACATGAATGGAGTCCACACCCGGATGTGTGGTGAGGTACGCGCCCTCCGCCTCGCCTCCGTCGACGAACCGCAGCCAGTCGCGCTTGACGAACTCGCTGAAGATCTGCTCGAGGTGGGGCCGAAGGTAGGCGTTGACCGGGTGTGTCTTCGCCACAACGACCTGACCATCGGTGTAGAGCTTGTGGAGAACGTCGAGCGCGGTGATGGAGGCGACATTGCCGCCTCCGAGTACCAACGCGACGCCAGGTGGGCTCGCACCGCCACGGTATTCCTTTGCCGCACCAGCCCGAACACTCTCGGGCGTGGCACCCTCCTGCATCCGCACCTCGGCACGGTGCCCGTTGAGCAGGATTCGGTCCCACCCCGTGGCGGGGAAGACGTCGACCGCAATGCGTCCGTCACGGATGCGCACCGCGTGGGACTCCACGGGGTCCCTTCCCTTTGCTATACGACGCAGCACCTCAAGGCGGGCACTGACGCCCTGGAGCAGGGCCCAAGGGCCGCCGGCCCAGTCCTCGGCCGCCCACGGGGAGTCTGGGGCATAGCTCTTCGCGCGGGCTGCCACTGCGACCATGTCCGAGGCCACACCGAGGATCCTCGGTACGAGTCGTTCGAGCAGGGCGATGCGCTCCTCAAGCGGAGTGGCAGCCCATGAAGAGGCGTTTCGCCGCAGTGCGTGCACGGCCTCGTCCATGACTGCCATGCCCGGAACAATCCTATCCACGACAGGCCACCTCCCGAGCGTACACCCGTTTTCCCAAATACCCGTTCTCGGCCGGAGTTCGCACTGGGAGCAGCATCATTTCCTCTCCTTGCAAAACGTGTCCAGGAATTTCTGGATCTCTCCGCTCAATTCTTCCGGGCATTCGAGAGGCAGGATATGGCCGACGCGAGGGATCACGGCCAACCGAGCGGACGGGAGCTCCTCGGAGAGTAGCCTCATGTATTTACGCGAAGCTATTCTGTCACCCCCGCCAGCTACTATCAGGACCGGAACCCTCCTCAGGGCGGCGAGATCCGGCAGCGAGAACCTGGAGAGCAGTCCAAGCATGACGCTCAGCGTGTACGGCGGAGTTCTCGAAAGCATGGTCGAGAACTCGTATCGAGCACCCCTGGAAGCGTCAGCCCCGTAGAGGGGCCACCGCCAAGCACTGATCACCCTTATTGCCTTCATCGCACCGCGTGCCACCAATCGGCCGAAATATCCGCCGCGCTCATTCCTCAGAGCGACGCTGGGCAGAGAAAGCAGAGCCCGTTCCAGGAAGCGTCCTGGATACCCGCTCACCGAGCAGCGGAGATCCGGGCGGGCTGCACTGGCCAAGACCACGCCGACGATCTCCGACTCCGAACCGAACAGCGTCGGCTCGAGAGCGGCAAGCCTGAGGATGGCGGCACCTCCGGCCGAGTGTCCGACGAGAACTACAGGACCCGGCAGGGGGGAACTCCGGACGACGGCACCGAGATCTCCCGCGAGCCGATCGAGTGTGAGCTCCTCGTTTCCCAATGGGGTTTGCCCGTTTCCACGTTGGTCATAGGCGTACGACTCGTACCGGGCAAGGAGGCTGCGCACTTTACCCCAGTATGTCCTGTCAGCGCCCAGTCCATGAACGAAAAGCAGGGAAGGTTTCGCAGTCATGAGCCACTCTCGCTTCCTGACCCGGATTTGCTGGATTCGCCGTATTGTCGGATGTCGAAGTGTGACAGCTGAATCCGTGACAGCATTTTATGATGCGCTCTCACCGTCCAGGGCCAGACCATCAGACCTCCTTGGGAATCGTGGTACCAGGATGCGCACCCGGACGAGAAGGCCGTACCCGGCATGCCACTCCGCAGAAGTTTGTTGAATTTATCCGAGGCTTCCTGGGTGGGGGACATCTCCGCAACGACACCGGATTCGAAGAGTTCTATCCAGCGAAGGACGTAATCTGACTGCGTCTCGGCGATGCGCATGACCGACTCGCTTGAGAACGGACTGTTCGGGCCGACGAGCATGAAGAAATTCGGGAAGTCCGGCATCGCGACCGTCTGATATGCCTTGGGGCCGTCGGACCAGAAATCTTCAAGTGTTCTTCCGGATTTTCCGACTATTTTCATCGAACGCATGAAGGTATCTGCGCGGAACCCCGTGGCGAAAACGATAACATCCGTTTCCCTTTCTACACCGTCACGGGTCAAGATCCCCCGTTCCGTGATCCTCTCGATCTCCTCACCGATTACTGTGACGTTATCCTGCTGCACGACCCGGTAGAACCCGGAAGCCGCCACCAACCGCTTGCACATCGGGTTGTCCGGAGGTGTGAGCAGTCGCCGCAGCTCCTGGGAACGGACCCGCCCAAGGGACAGCCGGCAGACCCCCGCGATCAGCCTCCTCTGCCACCCCGCTCTGACCACTGCCGCACTTATTGTTCCCTGGAAGACCACCCGCCAGAACCGATCTGCGAGCCGGCTAAAGCCCGGGACCACGCGATGAATTCTCTTCGCGATCGCGGAGTACCGCTGCGTGGGCTTCGGGAAGACCCACTGCGCGGTGCGCTGGAACAGATAGAGGTGCTCGGTCTCCGCGGCAAGTGCGCAGGTCATCTGCGTTCCTGTCGCCCCCGTGCCGATGATCGCGACGCGCTTCCCTCGTGTATCCACGCCGCTTTCCCATTGAGCGGAGTGCATCATGACCCCCCGATAGGCACTCCTCCCCTCCAACTCGGGCAGGGTCGGCTGGACAAGCAGCCCTGTGGCACATATCAGGAAATCCCAACGCGACTCCACCCCCCGGGACGTCAGCACTCTCCACTCCCCTGCGGTGAACCGGGCCTCTACCACCTCTTCCCCTAGTCTCAGATGAGGGCCGATTCCGTACATTTCCACCACCCTATTGAGGTATGAGAGGATCTCATCTCCTCGGGCGAAATAGGAATCCCAGTCAGGGTTCGGTGCGAACGAGAAGGAGTAGATCCTGCTCGGGACGTCACATGAAACACCTGGATAAACGTTTTCTCGCCACACTCCCCCCACGGCCTTCCCCCTGTCGTATACGACAAAGTCGTCGTTGCCGGACTGCTTGAGCTTGGCCGCGAGGCAGATCCCGGAGACCCCGGCGCCGATGATCGCAATCCGGGCCTTTCGTCGACCTCTCATCGCTTTTGCCCTCCACCGTCGCGCGTTGACGCGGTCAGTGATGCCGACAGAAGCTCCCGAGTCTGCTCCAGCACGTTTCGACGAGTCGCCTGCCGGATTCCGAACCACCGAGCGGCCTCACAAATATGGGGGTGCGGCTCGAACAGCAGCGACAATCCGGCCCGGTTCAGTACCTCGATGTCCGGCCAGGAGTTTCCCAGCGCGTAGGCGACAGTCCAGTCCACTGTCCTGGGCTGCACCGCCTCCTCCAGTACCGCCCTTTTTCCTCCCGGCAGCGCAGGAGCCAGTTCGATATGACCGGTGTAATGGCCCTCGGCGCGGACAAGTCGAGTTCCGTACCCGGCATGGACGCCGAGGTCCCGGGCGACCAGACGCACGATCTCGTCCGGACTCCCGGAGACGAGAAGCGTGTGATACCCGGCCAGATGGAGTGTGTCGATCAGTGGCTTCGTATGGGGGTAGATGGACATCTTCTCGCGCTGCCACACCTCCTCCGCCAGCTCCTGTATCGCCGACTCGGGCAGGCCGGCCAGCGTCTGAGCGTATTTTTCGTAGAGCGCGTACATGTTCGTGACGGACATCCGGGCATCCCGGTAAAGTCGTCCGAGGTCCTTCATCGCCGCGGGGTTTACGAGCTTCGTGGCACGTTGGGATCCGAGCATGGCCATCCCCAGCGCGGTGGGCGTGAGTGTGCCGTCCATATCCAGAAGTGCGATCTTCATCAGATTTCCCGTCTCCCGATGCGGTGATCCCTCGCCATTGAATAGTCACGCCTCGATTCACCGCTGAGCTCGACGAGCCGCCTCAGCTTTTCCGGCGCGAGCGCGTGAAAAGCCGCGACGTACGGCACGTAGGCGGGGACGTTCACCACAGGACGTGGTCGGACCAGGGACTTGGCGATACTTCGTGCGACCTGCTCTGGTGTCGCCGCCGGGAAGATGTCGCTGAGCCGCGACATTCTCCGGGAGGACACGTGACGGAAAAAATTCGTACCAGCCACCGCCCCGGGGCGCACCAGCGTCACGTCGACGGGGGTACAGGCGAGTTCCAGGCGCAGTATCTGGCTGTACGCCTCCGCTGCCGCCTTGGCCGCGGCGTACGCTGCAGCAGGACCGCGGACGTAGACGCTCCCTGCCAGCGATCCCATCGTGATGATCTGCCCGCCTCCGCCAGCAAGCATCAAAGGGACCACCGCGCGGGTCGCGTGGACCATAGCGTCAAAGCTGGTCCGCATGGTGCGTTCGATGTCGTCATCACTCATGTCGACGTCGTCTACCCAGCGGCTGTACGCCGCATTGTTCACGAGTACGTCAACACGCCCATGGTGGCTGTGCGAGGCGGATATCCACGCCTCCAGGGCGTGCCGGTCGGTTACGTCCACCTGCTCGAAGTGGAAGGATCCGGACGATGCCGTGGAGCGCACGGCCTCGATAGCACTCCTCGATATGTCACAGACGTGGACAATCGCGCCATGCTCGGCAAGGAGGCGTGCCACGGCCCAACCAATGCCTTGGGCACCTCCGGTGACGAGGCAGGCCGCACCGGTCAGGCGGTCACGCAGGGTCTTGTTCTGCCGGGATGTCATCTCCACTCCTTCAGTCGAACCTTGGCGACGGGTGGTCAGGTTCCGGGCAGGCACTGTCCTCTCGGCCTGCCGGTGGTTGTGGCTCGACCCGGTCATCGATCGGAGACCGGGCCGGTACGGGACGTCGGCTCCATGTCGGCGATCGCCACAGCGGTCACTTCCTCCGGGTCATCAGGTCCGTCGTCGGCACCAACTGGATCCCGGTGCAGACATCGCCGACCAACCGCCATGGACGAGCACGCTCATGGAAGCGCGGGGTTCAGATCGGTGTAGTCCAGGCGGTGAGGGTGCGGGGGGTCAGGCCGTAGCGGCGTTTGAAGACGGGATTGCGCCGGCCGCCTTCGAACCAAGGGCGGCGGTTGGCCATGGCTTCGCGTAGCAGTTCGGCGAAGGCGATGTAGAAGGGGCTGAATCCGGGGCATGCGTCGTAGTCGATGCCGCACGCCCAGAAGTGCAGCCGGGTGGGGTCGACGAGGGCGAGCGCGGAGCCCACCAGGTGGCCGTCGATGCGCAGTTCGAGGACGCGTACGTCGTTGCCGAGCGCACGGACGAAGTCCTGGAAGCGGCCGGGCCGGTAGTAGTCGGAGTTGTGGTGCTTGGCGGCGGTGGCGCGGGCGAGGCGGACGAAGCCGTCCAGGTCGGCTTCGTGGGGCGGGTGGAACGAGGTGGTCAGTCCTGCGTCCTGCGCGTTGCGCAGGTCGTGGCGCATGTTGCGGCGGGGTGCCTTGCCGAGGCCGTTGAGGTAGGTGTCGAAGTCGGGTACTGCTCGCAGGTCGAGGCCCCAGCCGGTGTCGATCTCGACGGGGTGCAGGCCCGCTTGGGCCAGGATCTTCGTGTGCGGGTGGGCGGCGTCGATGTTGGCCAGGCCGATCAGGGTCGCGTCCCAGGCGGTGGCTTGTCGGCGCAGGGCGCTCAGGAGCGTGTGGGCGGCGGTGTCGTCGGCCTGGGGGTGGAGGGGCAGGACGGTGTCGAAGCAGTGCCAGACGTGGCTGAAGACGACTGGCATGTCGACGGTCTGCGGCAGGTGGTCGGCGAGGACGCGCATGGGGTCGACACGCTGTTGCAGATAGGCGGGGAGTCCTGCGACCGCCCGTCCGGTGTGGTCCCGCACCAGCAGGTAGGCCGTCTGTTGCACCGGGTGCAGGGGGTGTTGTTCGAATGCGCGCAGGAAGGGGCGGCGGTAGAAGACGGGTGCGTCGGCGGCGTTCATGAGGGTGTCCCATTCCGCGCCGCAGTCGTCGATCGAGGTGTGGGCCGTGACGGTGAGGCGGTCGGTCGGAGTGCGGGTCATGCCGTGGCTCCTGTCGGCTCGGACCAGGTGAGTACGACCTTGCCGGCGCTGCCCTCGGCGGCCGCGGCGAATGCCTCGTCGTGCTCGTCGGCCGGGAAATGGTGTGTGATCACGGGCTGGGGGTCGAGCCCGTCTCGCAGGAGGTCGCGCATGCTGTGCCAGGTGTCGAAAACCCGCCGTCCGCTGATGCCGTGGACGGTGATCATGTGCAGGGAGAGATCGGCCCAGTCGGCCGGCACCGGTTCCGGCGGCAGACCCAGCAGTCCGACATGGCCGCCCCGGTCCACGCAGGACAGGGTTTCGTGCAGGGCTTGGGGGTTTCCGGACATCTCGAAGGCGACATCGAAGCCGGTGTCCCTGCCGAGGTCGGCGAGCAGGCGGGAGACAGCTCCGGGGGCGGCCTCGACGGCGTGATGGGCGCCGAGTGTCTGGGCAAGCTTCAGCCGGAACGGGTTGACGTCGGTGACCGCCACCAGCCGGGCACCGCGGTGGACGGCCACCGCGGCGGTCAGCGCGCCGATCGGCCCGGCGCCGGTGATCAGAACGGTGCGGCCGTCCAGGTCGAAGGTGTCCGCGGCGTGCACCGCGTTGCCGAACGGATCGAAGATCGCGGCCACGTCCAGGGAGATGCCGGGGGCGTGGACCCAGATGCTCCGGGCCGGCAGCGTGATGAACTCGGCGAACACGCCGTCGCGTTGAACACCGAGCCCCTGCGTCCCCGTGCACAGATGCCTCGCCCCGGCCCGGCAGTGGGCGCAGCGTTCACAGGTCAGGTGGGCCTCGGCCCCGACGAGTTGCCCCGGTCTCAGCGCGCCGACGCCTGCCCCCACCTCCACGATCTCCCCGACGAACTCGTGCCCGACCACGCGCGGCAGGGTCAGGGTGCGCTGCGCCCAGCCGTCCCAGCGGTGAATGTGCACATCGGTGCCGCAGATCCCCGTGCGCAGGACCCGGATGCGGACGTCCTCACGGCCCATCGTCGGCTCCGGTACGTCCACATAGCTCAGGCCGGCGGCCGCCGTGGTCTTGACCAGCGCCTTCACAGCCGATCCACATCCTCGGCGGCAGCCTCGCCGGGGAGCGGGGCGTGGAGATGGTCCAGGGGCACGGCGATCCGCCGGTCGTTCTTGTCCTCCAGCCAGCCTTCGAGGTCGAACAGCCACCATTCGTCGACATCGACGACGTAGAACCGTCGGGGCCCACAGCCCTCGAACTCCGCCCTGTCCAGACGCCATTGCTCGCGCACCTGCGGGTCGGCGAAGTTCCGCTCGTAGTACCACTGGCTCAAGGTGGTGAGTTCATCGGCGCCGACCGCCCGCGCCGTCCCGGTGAATTGGGCTCCGTCCAGGCCCAGTTCATTGTCGATCCCGGTCATGAACAACGACGCGGACAGCCGCCCGTCGGCCTCGATGTTGACCGAGTGCCGCGCGGCCCGCAGGGAGTACCACAGCAGGCGCAGCGGACCGCGCAGCGGCACGAAGTTCACCGTCGACGCCCACGCGCCGTCCGGGCCCTCCGTGGCCAGGGTCATGAAACGGGCCTGCTCGATCAGGAGGTTGCTGCGCGTTACCAGCCGCTGCGTCCGGTCGGCCGCGAGCCGCGACGGGGCCATCACAGTTCCTCTTCCTTGACCGCGTCGAGGATCAGCGCGTGCGGCACCCGTAGATAGTCCGCGCCGAAGCCCGCCGGGGCGTCATCGGTCGCCAGGTGGGAGGGCTGGGCGGGGGCGCCGAACCCGCACTCGGTCAGTGCCCGGCGCAGCGTGGCCGTGTTCCACAGCCGCGCCGCGACATGCGCGTTGTGCCGGCCGAAAAGCAGGTCGAGTCCCAGCGGCGCGCCATCGCCCCTGGAGCCCTGGTCGTACACGCGGAAACCGTAGGAGGCGTAGTAGTCCGGGTCTGGGTGAAAGGCAGGGTTCACCGGCAGCGTCACGAACCGGCCCCCGGGCCGCAGTGCCCGCGCCGCGGTACGGCACATCGTCGTCAATTCCTCGTACGTGGTGGCGTAGGGCAGCACATACACGCCGAGGACGATGTCGAAGGAGCTCACCATGGCCTCCGGCAGGGCACCGGCCACGTAGGTGATTCCCTTGGGCTCCCGTTTCTCGGCTCGTCGGGCGTGGGCGACCATGCCCTCCGCCTCGTCCATCCCGACCACCGCGTCGGCGCCCTGCTCCGCGAGCAGCCGGCTGTAGGTTCCGCTGCCGCACCCGAGGTCCAGGACGCGCAGGCCCTTGAGTGCTCCGACCGCTTGCAGCACGGAAGGGATCTCCAGATGCCGGCGAAAGGGCGTCTGGGAGAACTCCTCATACAGCGGGGCGAGTTGATCGAACTGGCTGCTCACTGTCAGTCTCCTCTGGTTAAGGGTTGACTTCGAGGGGCTTGCGATATGTCAGGTCTCCGCGCCTGTGCTCCCGCTCGGTTGCGCAACACGATCGCCGCGGCATGTGGAAAGGCGCGCAGCTGGAGGCACAGGAGGTGTATGCGGCATCAGTCATGTATCGGGCTGGGCCCTGTTTCATGGGCGATCGCCTATGAAACAGGGCCACGACCGTTGATGGCGGCGTCGGCCGTGATGTCGGGTGACGTTGCCGGCCTATCGGCTTGCACCTGGTGGGTCGAGAGGAGTCAGGGTGCGGGCCCCGGGGAGTACTTCTGCTACTGAGTGGGCAAGGGTGCGACCGATGCCCAGTTCGATGAACAGGCGGCCCCTGGGCGGTGCGAGCCGGATGAATGCGTCGAGGGAATAGGCGGGCATCACCCAGTTGTCGGCCATAGCGTCGCCGAGTTTCTCGGCGTCGGTGTAGCACCGGCGTTGAGTCGACGAGTACACGGGCACGCGCAGGGGCTGTTGGTCCACTTCCCCGATCAGGCCGAGGAAGCGGTCCCGGTATTCCCACAGGGCGGGATCATGTGCGCGCAGGGGCACAGGCAGCATCTTGCGGCGGGGTCCGGCGAGCCCCATCAGATCTGCCACGGCATCGGTGGATCCACTGACGACGGTCTGGCGGGGGGTGTTCACGCAGGCGAGAGCGAGATCATCGCGCGCTGTGCGAGCCAGGAGCGCCCGTGTCTCCTCCTCCCCGGCCTGGACGAGCACGAGGGCCCCCCGGGTCCCGGGGCTGCGGTAGACGTCGCTCAGTGCGCACACCAGACGGGTGCCCTCTGCGAGGGTGAGCGCCCCGGCTGCGACCAAGGCAGCACACTCGCCGAGGCTCTGCGACACGATCAGTGACGGCACGGTGCCCGCCCGGGCCAGGATCCGGGACAGAGCCACTGACGCGGCGAACTGCGCCAGCATGCTCGTCCCATGCGGTGCCGTGTCGGCCGGCCTGCGGCCCAGGAGCACGTCATAAAGTGCGTCGTGTGCCTGGTAGCCGTAGCAGCCCATGGCCTGCGTGACCTCTGCGAGGACCTCGTCCGCCGCGCCCCATGATCCGGCCGGAAGGGCGGTGTTCGTGCCTTCGCGGAGGCTGACCAGGGCCCCGGTTGGGTCGGTTCCCTGCCCGGCGGCAAGGTAGACCACTGCTTCGTCGTGTATGTGCGGGAAGCCGTCCATCAGCGGCTCACCCGCTTCCATACGACCGTCACGGCGGGGAGGCCGTTTGCTGGTTCGGCGCGCAGGATCAGCAGGCCGTCTCGAAACTCCACGGTGCGGGAGAACGCGGTGTTCTCCCACTGCGGGGAGCTGCCGACGATCGTGTGGTGGACGACCACATCGTTGTGGAGCTCGTATCGTCCGGCGTAGCCGACATATCCGCCCGAGCCGCCGATCTGGGCGGACAGGCAGCCGTCCGTGGTGTACATGATCTGGCCGTGGGCGTCTTCACCAAGCGGGTGGGTGATCTCGCCCTTCTCCGTGCCGGTCAAAGACAGCAGTTGCCAGGTGCCGGCGAGCAGAAGCGGGTCAGCCGGCGGCATTGAGGCCTTGTCCATGTTCGGTGTCCTTTGTTCTGGGGTCGAGTGGGATCGGGAGGGCATGGGCCGGTCACCACCAGGTGAGTGCGACCGCCCCGACCGTCATGCCGGCGCCTGCTCCGGCGAACAGGATCTTCTCGCCGCGGCGCAGCGGCGCGACGCGGTTCATGTGGTGCAGTGTCAGGGGCATGGAGCCGCACCCGGTGTTGCCGTACAGGTCGCCGGTCACGCCGACCCGGTCGGCGTCGATGCCCAGGGTGTCGGCGATTTCCCGCAGCATCACCGGGTTGCCCTGGTGGAACACGAACCGGTCGATGTCTGCAAGCTTCCACCCAGCCTCGTCGGCTGCCTGGAGGGTGAGGGCGGGGACCTTCTCGACGAACACCCGGCGTACGACCTTGCCGTTCATGTGGAGCTTGTCGCGGCGCGCTTCCAGGACCTCAGGAGTGAGGGGCTCACGGGTGCCGCCGGCCATGATGCCGACCTCGTCGTGGAACTCACTGTAGGCGGCAAGCGCCACACCCTGGATGCCGTAGCCGTCGGGGACAGGGCCGACCGTCACGGCACCGGCACCGTCGCCGAACAGGGCCGCGGTGGCGCGGTGAGAGCGGTTGACGTATTTCGAGTACTGGTCGGCTCCGACGAGGAGGACGTTCTGCACGTTCGGCAGGGTGCTGATGAGGCCACGCGCCACTGCGAGACCATAAACAAAGCCGCCGCAGGCGGCATTGAGATCGAAGGCCATGCCGTCACCGTCGAGCCCGAGACGGCGCTGCAGGGCCGTCGCGGTGGCGGGGGTGACCTGGTCCGCAGTGGACGTGGCGAGGATCAGCGCGTCGATGGGCCCGGCTGCGCCTTCCATGGCCTCGCGGGCCGCCGGCTCGCACATGGCGGAGGTGGACTCACTGACCGGGGCGACGCGGCGCTCCATGATGCCGGTCGCAACGGCAACCCACTCGGGCTCTGTCGACGCCCAATCGGCGACCATCTGGTTCGTGACCACCCCACCCGGTACGTAGGCGCCCAGAGAGCGGATGCCGACCGGTACCGACCCCGGCTTCCCGTTTTCCTCTAGGGCAATGCCGTCGGCGGGGCCAGCGCCCGGGCGGTAGAAGGTGCTCGTCATGAGAGATCTCCGTCCTGTTCCTGTAGGCGGTAGCGGTTGATGGCGTCGATGTGCCGGGCGCGCTTCTCGTGGTCGCGTACGCCCAGGCCCTCGGCCGGGGCGAGGGCGAGGACGCCGACCTTGCCCTGATGCAGGTTGTGGTGGACGTCGTACGCGGCCTGGCCGGTCTCCTGCAGGGAGTAGACCTTCGACAGCGTGGGGTGGATCCTGCCCTTGGCGACCAGGCCGTTGGCCTCCCAGGCCTCGCGGTAGTTGGCGAAGTGCGAGCCGATGATCCGCTTCCGGGACATCCACAGGTAGCGGTTGTCGTACTCGTGGTCGTAGCCGGAGGTGGAGGCGCAGGTGACGATCGTGCCGCCCTTGCGGGTCACGTACACCGAGGCGCCGAAGGTCTCGCGGCCCGGGTGCCCGAAGACGATGTCCACGTCCTCCCCGCCGGTAAGTTCCCGGATCCGCTTGCCGAACCGCTTCCACTCGCGCGGGTCCTGGCTGTGCTCGTCCTTCCAGAACCTGTAGCCCTCGGCGGTGCGGTCGATGACCGCGGTCGCGCCCATTGCGCGGCAGATCTCCGCCTTCTGCTCGCTGGAGACGACACAGATCGGGTTGGCGCCGCCGGCCAGGGCGAACTGCGTGGCGTACGAACCGAGTCCGCCGCTGGCGCCCCAGATCAGCACGTTGTCGCCCCGCTCCATGCCGGCGCCGTTGCGCGACACGAGCTGCCGGTACGCCGTCGAGTTGGCCAGACCGGGCGCAGCCGCCTCCTCCCAGCTCAGGTGATCCGGCTTGGGCATGAGCTGGTTGGACTTGACCAGCGCGATCTCGGCGAGGCCGCCGAAGTTGGTCTCGAAGCCCCAGATGCGCTGCTCGGGGTCGAGCATCGTGTCGTTGTGACCGTCCGAGGACTCCAGCTCGACCGAGAGGCAGTGTGCAACGACCTCGTCGCCGGGCTTCCAGGCGTTCACCCCCGGGCCGGTGCGCAGAACCACGCCCGCGAGGTCGGACCCGATCACGTGGTACGGCAGGTCGTGGCGCCGGGTGAGTTCGCTGAGCTTTCCGTAGCGCTCCAGGAAGCCGAAGGTGGCCATCGGCTCGAAGATCGAGGTCCAGACCGAGTTGTAGTTCACCGAGCTCGCCATGACGGCGACCAGGGCCTCGCCCGGCCCGAGTTCGGGCACCGGGACCTCGTCCAGGTGCAGCGACTTGCGGGGGTCCTTGTCGCGAGTGGCGAGCCCGTGGAACATCTCGGTCTCGTCCTTGTGCACGGTCACCGCGCGGTACGAGTCGGGCAGGGGAAGTGCGGCGAAGTCGGCGGGAGTGGATTCCGGCGACTGGATCGCGTCCAGAATCTCCTTCACGGTGTGGCCACTCGGCTCTGATGCGCTCGTGCTCCACAGATTCTGGCCCTGCTCACTGTCCCAATTGGGAAGGATTGACATAGGTGTACCTCCGATCTTGCGTGATGAGGTGGGAATGAACGCCTCAGGACGGCCTATTAGTGGCCAATTGAGCTTCCGTGGCAGCAGGTACTACATGGCGAAGGGCGAAAGGGGTTTGGGGATACCGGTGAGGCCCGCGTCGGGGACCGGTAGGCCACCGTCGATGCCCTGGGAGTGGCCCGTGGCAAAGGCGGAGGCGGGCGACGCCAGGTACTGCACCGCGTATGCGACTTCTTCAGGCTCACCCCAACGGCCGGGCGGGACATGCGCCATGAGCCAGTCGGAGAGTTCGTCGGTGTTGGAGGCGAGGCTGGTCATGTCGGTGTGGACCCAGCCGGGGCACATGGCATTGACCCGGATGCCTTGCCGTGCCCATCCCGCCGCCAGGCTGGGCGTGAGGGAATGTTGTCCGGCCTTGGAAGCGGCCTGGGCCTGTCCGGCGGATCAGGGTCGGATAGGCCCTAGGGGGATGCGCCAGTCACCAGTGCCCGGGCTCCGTCGATCCGGAAGACATCAAGAACGCTCATCACAGCTCCAGTGGTTGTGGTGCAGTACCTGCTCACGTGACCCCAGGCGACGTTCACGGCGGGTCGCTCGGGTCAGCCAGGGCGGGTGCGACGGTGGCCATGGCCATCAGCCCGTCCTGCACCCGGGTCCGGGGCAGGTAGCGGCCAAAACGAACACAGCGGGTTGCGCCTGCCGTTGAAGACGACAACCAGTACACCGCACGGATGTTTCGACAGACAGACGGTCGAGGCGGTGAATGCGCTGCAACCGCTGCACCATTGCGCACTTGTGAATTCCGGGCAAGGGTGGCCTAGTTGACCGGAGCCAGAGAGGGAAGAAGTGCCGAAGACACCCAATACCCGCCTGCGGACGCTGCTTGCGGAGGCCGACTGGAGCGGCGCCCAGCTCGCTGCGGCCTTGCGGCAGGTGGCTGCCGAGCACGGACGCCAGCTGGCCTGCGACCGCTCCATGGTCTCGCGCTGGCTGTCCGGCACCACACCCCGGCCGCCGGTGCCGCAGCTGCTGTTGGAGGTGCTCTCCCGGCGCCTTGGGCGGCCCGTGGGCGCCGTGGAGGCGGGCCTGAGCCGCCCCCCATGCACGATGCTCGATCTATCCTGGGAGGCTGACCCGTTGCGCCTATTGACTGCACTCACTCGCGCTCACCTCGACCCTGAACGGCGCCGCCTGCTGCACGCCGGGGTGTACAGCCTGGCCATGCTGGCCGTTCCCGTCGTGTGGTCGCCCGACGCCAAACCGTTGGCCGGGCCGGCGCCGGGTTCAGACGGTCCGAGAGGCCGGGCGGGGCGGGGGGAGGTCGAGCAGATGCAGACCATGGCGCGCGTCTTCGCCGAGGCCGCCCAGCTCCACGGCTCCGGTCATGTCCGCACCGCGCTGGCCGCCTATCTCGGCCATGATGTGGCCGGCTACTTACAGGCCCCCGCCGCCGAGCACACACACCGGCAGCTGCTCACAGGAGCCGCCCAGCTGATCATGCTGCTCGGGACGATGAGCGCCGACAGTGGGGCCGACGCTCTGGCCCAGCGCTACCACCACACCGCCGCCCGCCTCGCCGCCGATGCCGGTGACCGGGCAGTCTTCGCGATCACGTTGCGGACCATGGCCACCCACGCCCACGATCTGGGCCACCACACCCCCGCAGTGATGAACCTCGCCGAGCGCGCCGCCGACGCCGCCCGCGACGCTCCGCGCATCATCCGCGCCTACACCCAGGCCCACCTCGCCGTCACCGCCGCACCCGAGGACCGGCACACCGCCCTGACCGCGCTCCACCAGGCCGAGCGGCTCCACCAGCAGGCCGATTCCGCTCCCGGTCCGTTCACCGCCTATCCGCTGGCGGCCCTGCACTACCAGCGTGCCCAGACCCTGGCCGCCCTCGGCGACCGGTCCCATGCGATCGGCGCCTATACCGCCTCACTGCGCCTGCGCACCCCCACCGAACGCCACGCCCGCACCCTCACCCACGCCCACCTCGCCGAAACCCTCCTCGCCCACGGCCACCTCGACGCCGCCCTCACCCACTGGACACACTTCCTAGACAACTACCCCTACCTCAGCTCTGTCCGTGCCGCCCGCCGCCTGGACGTGATGCGCCGGCACCTCGTGCCCCACCACCGTCACCGGCCTGCAGCAGCCCTCCTGGACCGCGCTGCACCCCTGCGCTGAATTGGCTATGACGGCGGCGACATCAAACGGATCTTGCATGATCAAATACATGCCTGCGGAGCAGCCAGGTTCGACCAATCCAGGGACATATTCACCCGTATGCCATTCCCGTGCCCCGGGGCATCACCCGCAGGCGCCGGTGCTCGGGCTGGGGCACCCGGTCCGGCGCCCCGTCGAACCAGTAGATCCGCAGCAGCAGCGGCTGCCCGGTCCCGGTCTGCGCGCGCTCGCGGATCTGCTGGATCAGACCTCCGTGGTCAACGAACAGACGCAAGCGCGCGGCATCCCTCGTCAGCAGCGTTGCCGCCGCCCCGTCTATCACACGTTGTGGTCCGTTCAGTTGGTGACGGGACTCGATGAGCTGCTGCATGGCGGATCCGTGGTCTGTGTGCCCGCTGGTGGTGGCCCTGAGCGTGGATGAGCAGCAGGGATCGGTGTGCTGGGAAGGAAGCGAGCGCGGTGGGTGGCCACGCGGTGAGCTCGAGCAGCGCGAGGAGCGTGAGCAGCACGAGGCAGATCAAGCCTCTCTGTGGAGCGTGGGGCGGGCGGGGCCGGGGAGATCCGTCGCCGTGACCAGCACCGCACCCTCCCCACCCGCGGCCCGTCAGCCACGACACGGACCTGTACAAGGAGCGCAACACCGTCGAGCGGGTGATCAACAAGTTGAAGGCCTGGCGGAGCATCACCAGCACCTCGATGTCGGAGGCAACCCCTGCGCTGGCCGCGCTGACCGGACAAGTACGGTTGGCGAGAGCACGACCACAGTGCCAGACGTCCCGTCCGGCGGGAAGGAGGAGCGTTGCGCCGAGCACGCACGACTGACCGGTCGATGAGTTCCGTCCTCCTGCTGCTGGTCGCCCTTCTCTTCGTCCAGCTGTGCGTCCAGGGGCACACCGGCCTGCAAGGTGGGTCCGGCCAAGCGGCCCCCCGCGGGCCTTCGGTCGGCATTCCGCTGTCCGTCGCGCCAGCCGGAGGCCAGGCGCCCGCAGGACATGATGCTCCCGTGCCCGCCGCCGGTGAGACGGCCACGGACTCCACCGAGATTTCGCACGCCAGGAGCGGTTCCTGTCCTGAACGCCGAGCGCCGGAGCAGTCGAGCAGCCCCCACCTCGCAGCGCCTGCCGCGGCGGAACTGCCCTCCCTGGGCGGGGCTCCGGCCCTGCAGGCCGCACGGTGGCCCGCATACAGCGAGGACCCACCCGCCAAGGCACCACCTCCGCACGTCTCCGTCCTGAGGATCTAGACCGGCCCGCGCCGCCCCACACCCCATTCCGAGCCCTTCCCTGGGCTCCGAAGGTGCGGAAGCGGCTCCGCACCCGCGTCCCTTCTCAGCAACGGAGACACCTTCATGGGCCTGTCACCCACCTCGCCCGAACCTGTCCGAACAGCCGTCGGGAGCAGCAGCCGCTCCCTGCGCACCGCCCTCGGCGTACTGCGCCTGTGGGAGCCCCGGCAGTGGGCGGCCGCAGCCGCCTTCGCCGCTGCCGCGGCCGCCGTCGTCGGCGTGCCGACCGCCGTCGTCCCCAACGCGTTCTTCGGCCGGGAGATCCCCGTCCAGTGGTGGAACTACCCGGCCCTCGTCCTGACCGCGCTGCTCTCGGGGCTGGTACTCGGCACGTACCTGCGGCCCAGCCCGCGGACAGCCCCCGGAGGCCGGCTCGGCTCGATCGGGGGCGTGCTGTCCTTCTTCGCCGTGGGCTGCCCGGTCTGCAACAAGATTGTCCTGCTGCTGCTCGGCACGGGCGGCGCACTCAGCTACTGGGCGCCGCTGCAGCCCCTGCTAGCCCTCGCCTCGCTGGCGCTGCTCGCCGAGGCGGCACTCCGGCGTCTCAACGCCCAGGCCGCCTGCCCCGCGCCCACCGCCTGACGCCGTCCCCCTCGGCCCGTCCCGAGGGCCGGCCGGCCGCTGCAGATGACGTGGCCGGGCAGCGTGGCACGACTGCACGGGTCGTCGTTACTGTCCAGGACGGACAGCAACCCGGCCAGAGACCGCCGCTCATCCGGATACCGTTCCAGATACGCCTCGGCGGTCCTACGAATGTGGGAACGGGTGGGCGGCACGTCATCGCCTCGGGCGAGGGTGGGGTGGTCGAAGAAGCGCGGGGTGGTGGGCGGGTTCACGCCGGCTCGGGCATCTGCAAGGGCACTGGGCCGGCTCATGTGCGCGTCCCGTCCTTCTCGCCGTCCGGCTCGGCCGAGACCTGGTAGGACAGCAGTTGCTGGAACAGCCCGGGCTGCTGGGCGAGCTGCTGGTAGGTGCCCTCCTGAACAACCCTGCCTTCGTTGAGCACGACGATCCGGTCGGCCACGGCAACGTTGGTGATGCGATGGGTCACCAGCAACACCACCCGATCCCGGGCCAGGTCCCGCAGCCGCTGGAAGATCCGGTACTCGGCGCGGGGATCGAGATTCGCGGTCGGCTCGTCAAGAACCAATAGCCCGGCCTCCCGGAAGAACGCCCTTGCCAGGGCGATGCGCTGCCACTGACCTCCTCTGAGTTCCTCCCCGTTGAGCCATTCACGGGCAAGGAGCGTGTCCAGCCCGGCGCCGAGCCTGTCGACGACCTCATCGGCGCCGGAAGCCTCGCATGCCTCACGCACTGCCTCGTCACCGCGAGCCGTGGGCTGCCCCAGGGTCACATTCTCGCGTACGGTCAGCGGCCAGTGGGCGTAGTCCTGCGGAACCAGGGCCACTTGCTCCCACAGCGCCTGGGGGTCGGCGGGTCGCTGGTAGGTACGCCGTCCCACAGCATCTGCCCGTCGGTGGGCAGGTACAGGCCGCTGACCAGCTTCGACAGCGTGGACTTCCCCGAGCCGTTGAATCCGACCACGGCGGTGACCTCACCGCGGCGCAAGGTGAGCGACACGTCAGACAGCGCGTTGCCGTCCTTCCCCGAGTAACGGTGTGTTGCCGACTCGATCACGATCTCCTGCGGCGCCTCCGGACGGAGCGAACCCCGGCGCAGGCGGAACCCGCCGGCCTTGTCGGTTGCGGTTCGCGCCAGGCGTGCGGCGTGGGGCATTTGAAATGCCCCCGTTCGATGGATGGTCGCCCGCTTGGCCGCATCCCCGAGGGTTTCCGGCCAACCTGAAAACCAGGCCGAACCGTGCAGCAGCTGCACGGCGACGGCACGCACCGCACGGAGCCACGGCGGCGGCAATGGCCCGATTCAATGCGGTCGCACCACGGTCGCCAAGAAGGCGTACCAGGCTGCCGAACAACTTCTCCCGCGCCGGCGAGCACCGCACGGTCGTAGCTCAACGGGACGCGGGGTATCCCCCCATTCCCCTGCGCCCTGGCCAGGCGGCCGGGGCACGGCCATGGAGAAGGAGCCCGGGTCGGCCGGGGGGGAGCAGCCGGTCCGGGTCAGTCCCTTCTTCTTCTGCGCCTCCGCCTTCGACACCGGCTCCTGTCAGCAGTTCGCCGGACTACTCCGGGTGCGCCTGGACACCCCGGCCCGGCGGAATATCAGCTGACACCAGGCGCCGGCCCCTCGGCCGGGCTCATTCCTCGGCCCGTTGGGTGATGGACGCCTCGGTACGGTCGCCCAGGAATTCGTACCACCGGCGCTCCAGACAGACGTAACGCACATCGGCTTCGACGAGGCAGAGGAAACCGGCCACGGTTTCGGACAGACGTTGCTGCAGCCCCGGGTCGATCAGCGTTCCGTCCTCCGCGAAGGCCTGGTAGCTGTTGGCGAGGCTGAACATGTCCGGGTAGACACGGGTACCGAGGTGCTCCAGGGGGACCCTCAGCGCCCACAGCCCTCGGTTGCCGCCGACCAGGGACGGCGAGGCGGAGACAAGCATCGCGTGCTTGGTCTTGAACGGCTGAGGCCGGACACGCGAGACCCAGTCGATCGCGTTCTTCAGCAGGCCCGGCACGGAGGCGTTGTACTCGGGGGAGGAAATGACGAAGGCGTCGGCCTGTTCGATCCGGTCACGCAGCAAAAGAGCGCCGTCCGGCAGCCCTTCGGCGGCCTCCGCGTCACCGTCGTACAAAGGCATGCCGAAATCGTGCATCGCAGCATGGTCGACGGTGGCTCCGGTGTCGGAAATCAGCCGGGCCACGAGCGACGCGAGGCGGGCGTTGGATGAATCGGCCCGCAGCGCGGCGCCGAAGACGAGCACCCGCAGCGGGCCGGGCTGGGCCTCCGTGGGCATGTGGTACGTCCTTTCGTCGCAGGGGCCCGTGCTTGGCCCGGGCACCACGCGGACCATTGGTTCCATGGTGAGGCCTTCACCCTCCAGGGAGCCGGAAGAGCTCGCCCGAAGGAGGGAGGAGCCCAGGCACGGTCACGGCCGTCGGCCTGGTCACGGTGGGGTGGCGACGGCCATCTGGTAGGCGATCTGCACGTTGGGCGAGTGGGTTCCCGACGAACGGGAGGCCGACCACCCTTTCACCAGCCTGCCGGGGCCGTCGTACTCCATGCGTGTCACCCCGCCGTTGGCGTCGGTGACGGTGAGCGGAAGAGCCCGTCCGGGGTCGAACGTGGTGACCTCGGGGTGGCCTATCGGGTTGATGGTCTTGATGGACGTGACCGGCCCGCCGCTGTCGGCCGGTGTACCGGGTCTCGGTGACGCCGCCGTCGAGCTTCTTTCCGGAGAGCGTCCACGCAGGCGGCGGGTACTGTCGCTCGTGACCGAGCGCCGCAGTTGGCCAACCGGGGCATGCTTGTTGGCCGACGCGCGCCTGGGGCTATCCGCAGATGGTGCCGAGGTCGACGCCGGTCAGGTCACGGCTGGCGTCCCACAACCGCGCCGCTACGGAGATGTCGGTGAGGTGGTTCCAAATCCGTTCACGTCGGGGCTTGCCGCGCAAGCTGAAGACGCGCGGTCCCCACAACTGCCCTCCGCGCACGGTGGGGTCGAGCACCGCTCGGACCGCGGGCCATGCGCCGGCGTGCTTGCCCTGGACGAGGAGGGCGGCTGGTGCACCGCAGAGCCGCGCACCAGCGGTCCGCACGTGGACTGACGGCCGTGACGGGGTCAAGGAGTCCAGTGCGCCCCCGGGATGGACCACCACGCTTGCCACCGTGCTGTCGACGGCGCGCAGGCGGCGGTCGAGTTCGAGGCCGAAGTACATCTGCGCCAGCTTGGAGCGTCCATAGGTGCGCTTGGGCCGGTAGTCCTTCCGGGACTGCAGGTCGTCGAGGTCGAGCCGCTCGGACTTCGCCGCGAAGCTGCCCATGGTCACGATGCGGGCCGCCGGTGCGGCCGACAGCAGGGGCATCAGCCAGTGGGTCAGCGCGTAGTGCCCGAGGTGGTTCGTGGCGAACATAAGCTCGTGACCGTCCACGGTCTCCCGGCGCGGCGGGGCGTCGAGCGCGACGCCGGCGTTGTGGACCACCGCGTCAAGGTATTCCACATCCAGTGATTCCACCGCTGTTCTGAGCGACGAGAGGTCGGCGAGGTCCATCCGCACGGCGCGCACCCGGGCGCCAGGGACACACGAGCGGATCGAGGCCGTGGCGACTTCAGCTTTCGCGGGATTCCGGCTGCCCAGTACGACAGTGGCTCCGGTTGCGGACAACTGCTCCGCGACGAAGTACCCGATGCCGGCGTTGCCGCCGGTGACCAGGAAGACGCTGCCATCGGCACGCGGCAGCCGGTGAACATCCCAGGCGGGGACGGAGGACGTGGACGACATGGCAGCGGGGCTCCCTTGCAGTTGAAGGCGGCTGCGGCTGCCCTGCAGCGCAGCTCGGCACCCACGGTTCCAGCGGCTCCCGACACGTCGCCTACGGATCACCGACAGCCCCACCGGACGGCCGGCGTCCTGCCGACCCGGTGCCGGCCCGTCTGGCCATTGAACACGAGACGCCCCAGGTGCGGGTGCTCGTCGACGGGCGAACACCCGCGCCCGAGACCCCGCACATCCCCGTGCACCGCCTCCCACCAGGACGAATGAGGTTTTCGGCAGGGGCAGGGTCCTGGTCGACAAGGTGCTCCCGAGCCGCGCACGCGTCTTCGGTACTGACCGCCTGCACGCCCTGCTGCAGACGAAGCAGTCTCGACCAGGCCGGACGGGCGAGCAGCCTGACGGCGCAACTGCCGTGTGCGGGCGCTTCTACGGCACCCGAAGGAGCTGTCGCATCAGGTGGATGGATGTTCGGCTGAAGCCTGTCGCCCGGTACAGATGGGTGGCCCGTGTGTTCTCCCTGAACACTGTCAGAGCCATGTGGGTGTTCCCTGCGGACGCGGCATGATTTTCCGCCACCTGGAGCAGCACTCGCCCATGCCCTCGTCCCTGATACTTCTTCTCGACTCCTACGTCGTGGACGAATCCCGTGCGGCCGTCCGCGCTCCCGCCGAGGCATAGGCGTCCGACGTGCTCGCCCTGATGGAAAAGGTCCTGGAGCTGGTAGGACCCCGCTGCTCCACCCAGGCGCGCGAGGGAGGCGAGGGCCTTCCGTGCGCTGGACTCTGCGTAGCCGCCGGGCAGCCCCAGGTCGCGCAGCACTGCCGCGTACCCGCGCAGGAACCCTTGCTCCCACGACTCCCGCCCGGCCTGCGACGTGCACACGGTCGCATAGCCCTCGCCGAGTTCCGTGCCGGCCCGGTTGCCCGGGCCGACCCGCTTGCCCAGGTCGTAGGCGAACTCCTTGTATCCGGCCCGCGACAGCATCGGGAGATCACCGAACCGGAAGGAGGGAAGCGTCAGGAGAACGTGATCGCATCCTGCGCGGAACAGCACTCGCTCCGCTGCGCGCACCGCCCGCAGGGCGAGACGGTGTTCGTGATCGTCGTCCTCCACCTGGAACGAGTGGATCCTGCCGACGGGTGCTTCACCGCCCGTGGCCAGACGAAGGGACCCGACATCCCGTGCCCCCACTCGCACGACGTACTCCTCGACCGTCGGATCCACGCCTGGTGCACCCTCGGATGTCGCCTCCACAAGACGGAGATCCCCCGACCGCTCCATGTCCCTCCTTGGTTGCCGTCCCGAGCCGCATGCGATCGGTCAGACCGCGGGATACCCCAACGCAGCCAGTAGTGCCTGCGCCTCCGAAAGACCGGCTCGTGGCCCCTCGAGGGCGACCACACCGCCGGCGCTGACCACGACTTCGTCCACTCCGGCCGCCGCGTACTCAGCCACGCGGTCCTTCAGCTCGGCCGCGTCCCCGTACAGGAAGGCACCACCGTCGACGAGGGCCCTCGCCGCCTTCACCGGGTCCGCGTCCACATCGGTGTCCATGCCGGCCTGCCTCAGCATGTCCCGGTAGTGGGGCAGACCGAGATGGGCCCGGTTTCCGGCGAGGACGAGTTCTTCCGCCGCCCGGCCGGCCTTATCGAGCGCGGCAGGCACCATTGCGACGACGCGCGGGACTGCACGACCGCGAGTGGCCGCCCCCTCTCGCAGCGCCGGCAAGATCACGTCACGGATGTATGCGGCAGGCGCCAGCCAGGTGATCGCGACATCGGCCATCTCTCCGGCAAGCCGCGCCATCCCGGGCCGGAGCACGCCCAGGCCCACCTCGACCCGGGGGCGAGTGACCTTGGGGAGTCTGCCGTGAAAGGAGAAGTACTCGCCCGTGACGGCCACCTCTCCCCCGTCCAGCAGCCCTTTCAGGATGCTCACGTACTCCCGCACCGCCCCCAGCTGGCTTCGATAGGGCGCGCCCAGAAGCCTCTTCTGGAACGAGACGCTGCCGGGACCGTAGCCGGCGACGACCGGGTGCCCGGTCGCGGCGGCCACCGACTGGGCCTGGACAGCCGCGTCGTAAGGATGCCGCAGCGGCATCAGCGACACACCGATGCCCGCGGGAACCGGAAATCCGGCCGCCGCCGCGTGAATGAACGGATGGTGTGTGTCGCCGCTCAGTACCTGGCCGAGCCAGAGCGTGCGCCCGCCCCTCGACTGAGCGAGCGCGGCGTAGGGCAGGACGGCCTGCATCCGCGCGCCTCCGACGGGCATCATGAGCGCGATGTTGGGCGTCATCGTGTTCCTTTGCACATCAACCCCCATATGTACAAGAGAGATCCGGCCGCGATCACAGCGGAACGGACGGCGAGGAGAAGATGAACTTGGGCTTGACGCCCGGATCGTAGCCACCGCTCTTGACGACGACGAACTGGAACGCCACAGCATTCTCCCGCTCGCTCGCGGGGTACGACGCGATCTCGGCGCGGACGTACTCCCGGAGGATTCGGTACAGGTGGTTCTCCGTGACCCCCTGGACACCGGCGGACGCGACGACTCCGCTCAACTTGCCGCAGACCATGAGAACGGACTTGACGTGCCGCCGCTGCGGGGACCACAGGACGGAGGTCCAGCCCCTCTCGTACGGTTGCGACGGCCGCTGCCACCCCCCGGTCGAGCGGTCGGCGCGCACGAGGCGGTAGAGCACGACGTAGTCGTGCTGTGCGGGGATGGGCGCGAAGAACCGCCAGTTCGGGATGAGGCCGAGACGGTCGAACCGCCGCAGCCCATCGAACACCCGGTGGGGGTGCTGGCTGAGGACCGTCGCGGTGAACCAGCCCGCGAGAGCGACCCGAACGGAACGGTCGAGAACACTGCGGCTCAACGGTCGGCCTCCGCCTCGTAGAGGTCATGCAGAAAGCGTCTTGTCCCATGGACGATCCTCTTCGCTCCTTCCTGGTACGGCACTGCTTCTCGCCTGACGTCGTCGAGGACCGTGGTGCCGGCAAAGTCGGGCAGGTCCATGAGCTCCGCGTGCATCTCCTGGTATGCGAGGCTCTCGGCGTTCCTGGGGCTCGACATGAGCAGGGACACCGGGACGGGGACCTTCGGTACCGTGGCCGGCTCGGCCAGTTCACGATGTGCGGCCCGCCATTCGCGTTCAGCCGCGGTCCAGGTCGAGGCCGCGCGGTACTGATCCAGGCAGAGCGACCTCACACGTCGGGGGACCTGCTCGATCCACGGGGGCGCCAGCAGCAGCGGGGAGAGGCCGGAGCGCAGAGACCGCGGCATCAGGGTGAAGCCGAACCCGGTCTGCTCGGAGAGCGATCGAAGCAGCTTCGACCGATGCAGTTCGCCGGGGTACCGGGGATCGATCACCACCACTCCGTCGACCAGCTGGGGCGCGTCCGCTGCGGCCCGCAGGGCGAGGAGCCCGCCGAGTCCGTGGCCGACCAGCACCACGCGACGGCCCCCGCAAGTCACCCGCACGAGGTCCACGGTGTCCTTCACGAGCAGGTCGAGGGTGAACGCGACGGTGCTCCCGAGACGGCTCCTGCCATATCCGGCGCGGTTGGCCGCCAGGACCGAGAAGTCCTCGCCGAGCGCGGCCTCGACCGCGCTCCATCGCTCCACGGTGTCGCCCAGATCCGGCAGAAGCACCACCACGGGATCCGTGGCGAGCGCCGGGCGAGTTGGACGCCGGAACCGATACGCGATGGTGCTGCCGCTGCCGGTGCGTACGAATCGCTCCGAACCGGTTCCCCACGCGACCCGGCGGGCCGTCCGCCGCTGCGCGACCGCTCCTGTGAGCAGAGCAGTACCGAACACCGCGGCAATCAGGCGCGGCAGCGCGTCATCCCTGGTGTCCACGGAGTCCCTCCGCTGTGCCGATCCTGTTCGGCCGCGTCACGTAAAGGACCGCGGGATAGGTGGAGAAGAAGGCCCACACGAAGCGCGAGAGCCCCATGACCCGGGCATTGACCAGGTGGAAGGAGCCGGAGACGGCCAGCATGAGAGGAGCCGCCCTCCCCTTCGCCACGAAGATCACGGGGAACGCACACTCGAACAACAGCACCCCGTGGCTCACGTACTTCGACAGCTCCGGGAAACGCTGCGTGAGCCGGTACGCTCCCTCGTCGCCGTAGATCTCGGTCCGGAGGATGCCAGGCAGTGCTTCGCCCGAACGCCAGCCCGGCCCGGCGAGCTTGGTGACGCCGGCGGCGAAGTACGACAGGGCCGACTGGAGTGCGATGAACCAAAGGCAGGCGTCGACCACCTTCGGTTGCCGCTCGCTCAGCCGGGCCACGGCAGCGACCCCCTGCACCGTGAAGGCCACCTGGTCGGATCCGTCCGTCCCGAAGTGCTGGCGAGGATTGACCACCAGGGAGGACAGGGCGAGGAAGGACCCGGCGGCCGCTCTGGTCCGGCGTCCTGTCGACGGCACCACAAGCGTCGCCGCCGCGGCCACGCGGGCGATCTGAATCGACCGGCTCACCCGCGGCCGGCCGACGAAGTCCAGGACCCGTTGTACCGGGGGAGGCGCCCACGCGAACTCCTCACGGACCAGGTCCCAGTCCACGAGGGGCGCGTTGCGCGTCCGGCGCTCGTTCGTCAGCGACTCGAGAGCTGCGACCAGGTGCGTGATCGCGCTGATCTGCTCGGTCGTCGTCAGTGCGCGTGCGCGGCCCGGCCGCGGCACTCGAAATCTCCCTGACCACCGCATGTCTGATTTCCCCACCTGTTCCGATCGTCCGCCGGGCTGCTGTCAGGCCAGCAGGAGCGCCGCGTCCCACGGCGCTGCCTCGGTGCTTCCCGAGGCGTAGGCGTCCAGTGCCAGGACGACGCCGGTGGCGCCGTCGAGGAAACCCGGGAGCGCGAGCGTCGTCCGCCCGTCTTCGTCCGGGTATCCGAACCCGAAGGGTTCCCGTTCGTCGTAGAGCCGGAGAACCACATCAGCGATCTCTTCACGAACGCGGTTCACCTCCTCGGCACGTGGCCCCGTCGCGAAGAACTTGAGGCAGTTGAGCGCACCGGCCCAGCCGTGGCAGAGCCCGGCGCTGCGCACCGGCCATCGGCTCAGCGGTACGCGGACCATGGATTCCACGGCCGAATGGGCCAGCAGGCGCAGTTCCTCCTGACCTGTCGCGTCCGCCGCGAGACGCAGCGCCGAGGCGATACCGAGACTGCCGTAACACCACGCCGTTCTTCCGCTCTCCTCGTCGCCCTCACCGGAAAGCCACGCGTCCCATGAGATGAAGTCGGGCCAGAAGACACCGTGCTCCCCCATCCGGGCACGATCCTGGTAGACGGCGGCCAGCATCTCTATCGTTTTCAGCTGACCGGGTACGGACACCCCCTGTTTGTGGGCGAGGGCCAGAAGTGCCAGCGGGCCTGCGATGCCGTGCGACATGCCGAGGTTCAGGTTGCCGGCGCGTGGCGAGGCGACGAGCCCGCCGCGCGGTCTCGTCAACGTCCAGTAACCGGGAATGTGGTGGCCGTCGACGGAACGACTCGTTCCGAGAGCGACCAGTGCCTTCAGGACCGACACGAGGGTGTCCCGCATCGGGGCGCCCCTCAACAGGGCGTACCGGCCCACGCCCGCCAGACCGCTGATGGCGTCGAAGCGGGCCCGGTCGCCGATGGGATCGCGTTCGACGGAGGTGCACACCGCTGCCACGATGGCGCCCAGGGAAGCGTCGAGCCCCTGCAGGGCGCTTCCGTACCCGCTGCCACTTCCACGGCACAGAAGGATCGACAACGCCAGGCCACTGAGCCCGGAGTGAAGTCCGGGGTCACTGGCCGGACCGCGCTGCAACAACTGGACGGCCGCGGTGAAGTGCCGGTGTGACACGCGGTCCATCCGCAGGCCGGGAGGTGCGCAGTCGCCGAAGAGGAGGGCCACGCCGGGCAGCCCGCTGCCCAGGCTCCGCGTCTGTGCCTCCAGTTGCGCCGGGGTCGCGCCGTCGCCCAACGAGTCCGTGAACGTCCTCACGACGGACGCGGGGTCGACGAGCCTGGCCGAGACGTTCTGGCAGACTCGGCGCACACTGCTGGTTCCGTCGGTCATCGGTGTCGCAGCCTTCGCGCCGCATGGCCGAGCAGGATGAGGCTCCGTTCCTCGTTCTCCGGGTTCACGCCGACGAGACGGTTGTGCTGCATGTGGAGAAGGCTGGAGATGGCGTAGTTCTGCTGCTTCTCGGAGAACCGGGACGGATCCCGCGAGATGCACTCGCCGTAGCCGCGCGCAGCAGCGTTGTCTCCCCAGGCCCGTACCAGGTCGAGCGCCGGAAGACGTTCGGTGACGCTTCGTGCGACGTCCTTGGCCGTCACGATCCGGCACACCTCGTCGATCTGGTCACGCCCGACGGCCCCGTCCCTGGACTTCATGAACCGTTCCGCCGCCCATGTGGTCCAGTCCACCCCGAGGGCCTCCAGCAGGGACGCGTAGCCGGCCACCAGGACAGTGTTCGCGGCGGCACCGAGGGCCTGGCCACGGTTCAACAGACGGATCTGGTTGACGGCGACCTGACTGTCGACGCAGAAGATCCTCTCGGCGAGCGACAGCGCCTCGGGCCCGCCGTAGCGCTCGGTCTCCGGCTCGTAGGATTCGGCACTGACGCGGCGGAGGAGACCCTTGCGGATGAGTGCCCGCAGGTTCTCGTGCAGCCGCTCGTGCATGCGTCCCGTCGTCCTCGCGTCGGCGCTGTGCAGACGCAGGCGGATGTGCGGCTCCGGATCGTTGAAACGGATGAAGAACCACTGGTCGGCCAGATCGGCCATCTTCCTTATCACTTGCGGCAGATGGCGTGCGATCAGCTCGTCATGGGTGTCGAGGTCGGCGTACAGCCGTACGTACGCCCAGTCGCCGCCGAGACCGTGGTGCACGGGCTCGATCACTGCCGGCGGGTGCGGCGGCCGAGGATCGTCCGTGCCGGCCCTCCCGCGCAGCGGAACCACGATCTCGTTGGACCGGCCCTGGAGCCAGCCGAAGTCCTCCTCGCCCCTGCCCGGTCCCTCCATCAGGGTGATCCCGCCCTTGAGCAGGTCGCGGCGGAGGATCTCGCGGTGGAAGGCGTCGTCGAGGTCCAGCACGTAGACGCGGTCCTGGTCCACGACGCCGACCCGTCGGTCGACGCGTGACGCATCCCGCCACCGCGGGACCGCCTCGTGCCAGGCCGAAGGGTCCCCTGCGGCCTGGCGCAAGGCAGGGGTTGCGCGCCAGGTCTTGGGAAAGGCGACGACCTTGCCGATACGGACGCGCGGCAGCATGGGCAGCGCGTCGTGCCCCTTCCAGTTCCATTCGCGCCAGGCCTTCCGGCCGCTCGTGTACCGCAGTTCGCTGAGAAACCTCGCCAGGTTCGGCGCGCCCCCCTGCAGCGCGAGCATGTGCGGGACGAAGGGATGCACCTCCATGTCCTCACGCGGCCAGTGGAGGCGGAGCCTCGTTCCGTCGGAGTGGACGACGAGTTCTCGCCAGTCGACGGGACGGCCGCCGTCCTCCCGGCCGACGAAGGTGCCGATGGGGAGGGTGAAGGGGACGAGGCGCGGCGTGCGCATCACGTTGCGGGCGCGCGCCGAGGTCGGCTCGAAGAAGACCTGCGCGTGAATACCGGAGGAGTGGCCGGATGGGTAGAGCGCGGCAAGCCGGTCCACACTGCCGGTCAGTTCCGCGAACCGCCCCATGGTGGCACCCATGACACGCGCGCCCACCAGCGGTGACGAGACCAGCTCGAAGTCACCGGCGTTCAGGGCGTCGGTGTTCCGGGCCCTGAGCTGGAAGCAGAGATCCATGTCGTACGGGGGTGCCTGTGTGCTGTCCGCGAGCAGTTCCACATCGGACTCGTCCAGGACGACCTCTCCGTCCGGGTGTGTCAGTCCGCTGTGCAGCAGCACGGCCACGTGTTCCTCGCGCCGCGCCTGGCGGAGCTCGTCCTTCGTGCCCGTGACGTCGGGGAAGACCCGGGAGTTGACGAGGGGGTGGCGGTAGCCGGTGGGGAAGCCCAGGCCTCGGTGCGAGTCGATGAGCTGTTCGAGCCGGACCGCCCCGTACTTGCCGTAGCGGTCCATGAACGCGTAGAAGTACGACACCATGTGCGGGTGCGAGGGCTCGTCGGGGGTGATGCGCCACATCGAGGACGCGTACGCCTCGATCTCCGCGAGCACGCCGGGCGGGACAGCGGCCCGGATCCCCAGGTCCAAGTCCACCTGGATGGCACCCTTGGCCGTCTCGGCGAGACCTTTGGCCGTACGGGAGGCTGTCCTGAGCTCCTCGATCCCTTCCGCCGAGTCCGGGCGCTCCTCGTAACGCCGCAGGCGGGTGCGGAGCTCCCGCATCGTGTCGGACTCCGGACAGGTGCCGTCGTGCGGCAGCTCGTCGAGGAGGTCGGAGCGCAGCGAGGTGAGCAGGACGCCGTTCTGCACGAGCCCGAGGAGGTAGCGGTCGACCTGCTCGGCCGGGGTATCGGGCAGGGTGCCGGCCAGCCGGTCGGCCAGCTCCGCGTACCGGATCGGCTTCGCCGCCGTCTCACGGACGGTGGCCAGGAGCGGTGTCATGCGGATGCTCGCCTGGCCGCTGCCCTTCTCCCCCGTGCCGTCCGGGGCTTGCGTGCTGGGCAGCACGAGCCTGTCCCCGCGGACGTAGCCCAGGTTGGTGACGACGACGGTGAGCGAGTGACGCACGCTCGGGTACGTCAGCAGGGTCCGCGCCACCTCGGAGAACCATGCCTCGTCGAACCGTGCTCTCACACGGCGCTCTGTGTGCTCCACGCGCGCAGTGCCCGCCGTCTCCAGAACGGAGACTCCGGCGTGCAGGCCGAAAGGTGTCGGCCGGCCGGCTATGCGCAGGGCGTACTTGGTGAGCGAGACGGCCATCTTCATCAGGCGCTTCCGCGGCAGTTCCGCGCCCTCGAGCAGCCGTTCCAACGTCTTGTCGAGAGACGGGCTCGACACCGCCACGGCGTCACGGAGGCGTCGGTCCGATGCCAGGAGCCGGATCTGAGCCAGGAGATCCATGTCGCAAAAGTCGTACGTTTCGCTCGCCGGAGGCGAGGGAATTTCGGCCGGGCTTTGAGAAGTGGCCACCGCACGAAGCATCAGCGGTTCCCGTGACGTGAAGTAACCCGCCTTCATCCCCTGCCTCCATAAGAACGAGCCGCCAGGCCCGCGAAAAGAGGACTGAGCCTCTTCTCGCAGGCCTGGCATTTCCGAATATCCCTCACGGGATGATTACGCGCAGCAGGTGCGCCAACCGTTGGAGGTGCTGGACCCGTTGCCCATGCTGTCGACCGCACAGCTGTACATCTGGTCAGCCACGTCGCCACTCGACATGAAATGGACGTCGAGGTCGAGGTCGCTCAGTTCCTCGTCAGCCGCTGCGATGAGGAGATCCGTGCTCATGATGCAACTCCTGTTCATAGTCAGGGCGTGCGTGGAAAGTAACGGATATTTCCCGTGGCCCAATGGCCCGTGCCCCTGCGAGGAAGAAATATCTGCTACAGGTTTCCACGCCGAACGCCAGAACTTTCCGCTCAGGAACCTAAGTGCCGATGATCATACGTGTCAACACCTTTCAAAAGGAAGGAGAGATTCCCCGGACTATGTCCCATATGCGAACATTGGTCGCGGAGGTTGCATTGCGCCACTCCGCCATCAAAATTCATTGAACACTTGACACCCGACCTCCCCTGTGAAAGACGCCGCCGTTACTTCGCTCGCTCGGGCGGTCACCCATAGGGGCAATTCCGTCACTTCAGTCTTCGCACTGGCAAGTCGGAGAATGAAACGCTACGGCAGCCCGGAGTGGGAGCGATTTCCGGCCAGAAAGATTCCCCCATCCCCACTGAGAACGTAAAGGTCCTGGCAACCGGGAAGGTTCCTGTGCGGCCAACCTCGCCGTTTCGGTTGAGGTGATGAGGCGTCGTCGCTGATCGTCAGTTGTCGGGTCGGCGACGCGATTTCAGTGCTCGGGCATGGTGAAGTCCCGGCGCAGTGGTCGGGTTCTCCAGGTCCTCGGGGCGTGGGCAGTCATGGGCTTGCCGGTCAGCCGGCCGGGCGGGGCAGCGCGGCGGAAGGCCGCGGCGAGTTCGTCTCTCCGAGGCCATGTCGCTGCTGTCCGCAAGTGCGGACGGCGGCCGCCGCGGGTGAGGCGTGCGGCGCCGTGCGGCTTCTGCATGTTCTCGGCCCGGCCGTGCGAGGATCCCCCGATGCCTTCACCTCTGGACGTCGCCGTTCCTGCATCCGCCGAGATCGAGGCACTGCTCACGGCCGCTGTCGGTGCCCGGACCACTGTCGAGCGCATCGAGCCGCTGCATCATCCCTGGGTGCTGCGCGTCCACCTGGTGGAGGCGACCGGACTCCCCGAGACGGTCATCGTGAAATGCCGCCGCCCCGAGGGATACGGCCTCCGCTCCGCTGAGGAGCTGACGCGGTGCGAGCACGCCGCGCTCGCCTTCATCGCCGACGACCTCCGCCTCGACCTCGCACCGGGCCTGCACGCCGCCTCACCGGACTCCCGCCTGCTCGTGCTGGAGGACCTGTACCCGCGCACCGAACTGGCCGAACTGCTGCACCGCGACGGCCACACCCCGGCTCTGGACGCCGAATTGACCGCCTTCGCCTCCTCGATGGGCGAGCTGGCCGCCGCATCCGCCGACCGCGCCGCGCTGTTCAACGCCCGCCGCACGGCGCTGGGCACCGGCGCTGACCGGCTGGGCGACTGGGAACACGCCTACACCGGCCTCTGGCGGAACGGGCTCGGCCGGGCAGCCGCCTTCGGCGTCCCGCTGCCCGCCGCCGCGGAGCGCGATCTGGGAACGGCCGTGGCCGAACTGACAGACCCCGGCCCATTCCTGGCCCTGACCAACGGCGACACCGAGTCACACAACTTCCTGACCGGGCCGAGCGGCGGCGGCAAGCTGATCGACTTCGAGGGGGCGGGCTTCCGTCATGCCCTCACCGCCGCGACAAGCTTCGCAGTCCCCGGCCCGAACTGGTTGGGGGTATCGGGGCCGAGCCAGGTCAAAGCGTTCCGCCGAGCCCTTGCCCGGACGGTCCCCGAGGCCGAGGACGACCAGCGGTTCGGCTTCGGCCTGGCTTCGGCTTCCATGGTCTGGGTGATGATGCGCACCGGCCGGCTCACGACACTGGACGCACACAGCCCCGGCAACGACTCCCGCACCCAGATGGTGGCCCTGCTGGAATCCGGAGCCCGCACCGCCGAGGCGTACCGGGTACTCCCCCACCTGGCGGCCTGGTGCCGGTCCACGGCGGCCCTGCTGCGCCGCCGCTGGCCCGACACCGACATCGACACCGCCGCCGTCGCCCCCTACACCTGGCGTGAACGGTAGCGCGGACAGCCGGGCGGTCACCGCCGTGGAAGTGCCGATCATCCGCAGTGGTTCAGGGCACGGGTGAGTTCGCGGTTGGCCGCCCGGGACGCTTCGGGCCGTGGCAGACCGTCCCACGCTTCGGGCTGTGGCAGACCGTCCCTGAAACGGCACGCACTATGGTCAGCCGACGGCACCTGGGAGATCCTGCTGCAGGACCGTTCTGGCCGAAGCTGCGGCCGCGTTCCGGGCTGCGATCGAGAGCGACGAGTTTCTCCTTGGCCAGGCTCACGTCGTGGTCATGAATTCGGGCAGGGTGAGGGCCGAGTGGGCCGGTCGTCCCTCCGCGGAGGGCGTGGCGCTGAGATTGCGCAGCATGGCGTTGCGCTGCTCCAGGGCCCGGGCGGTGGTTGGGAAGAGTGCGGCGTCGCCCTCGCCGACCTGTTCCTGGTTCAGGGTCACAAACTCACGGGTGTTGTGTTCGTAGGCGGCGAAGCCCGCGGCGTGGTCACGGCCGGCCAGGGAACCGGCGAGCATGTACGCGCCGACGAGTGCGAGGCTGGAGCCCTGTCCGGTGAGGAACGAGGGCGCGTACGCGGCGTCGCCCACCAGCGCGACCCTGCCGCTGGACCAGCGGGGCATGCGGATCTGGCTGACCCCGTCGAAGAACAGGTCATCCGCGTTGCGCATGGCGGCAAGCATGCCCGGGACCTCCCATTCCGCGTCGGCGAAGACCGTGGCGACCAGGTCCCGTTGGGCTTCCGGGTTCCGGAACGCGTGAAACGGTGGTTCCGGGTGGGCGAAGTTCAGGAAGGCGTGCACTTCACCGTTGTCCTCCACGGCGTAGAGTGCCGCGGCTCTGCCCGGGGTGTTCCACATCATGAGCTCGTGGGAGAGCCCGAAGGTGTTGCGCATGGTGAATCCGGCGAAGCAGTAGCCGAGGTATCGGTGGAACTGCGCTTCGGGGCCGAACAGGAGCTCGCGGGTACGTGAGTGCAGGCCGTCCGCACCGAACACCATGTCGAACGTACGCCTGCTGCCCCCGCGGAAGGTGACGTCGACCCCGTGGCCGGACTGGTCGAAGGTGTCGATGGAGTCGTCGAACAAGAACTCCACGTCGTCACGGACCGCCGTGTGGAGAGCATCGGTCAGATCCCCGCGCCGCACCTCGATGTCCCGTCCCGCGACACCGCCGGTCACAGTGTGCGGGTCGACTGAGGCCACCTCGCTGCCGTCCCCTCCGAGGAAGGTCAGCCGCCGCAGGTCGATGTGCGCGTCCTTCAGTCGAGGCAGGATTCCCATCCTTCGGACGACCTCGAGTGCGGTGCCGCGTACGTCGACGGGGTAACCACCGCCACGAAGTACGCCCGCCTTCTCGACCACCGTGACCGCGAATCCGTAGCGGTTCAGCCAGAATGCGAGGGCCGGCCCCGCGATGCTGGCCCCGGATATCAGAACCTTGCGCCTGGGCGTGGTGCGGATGTCTCGCAACGGATCGATGCGGGTCATTCCGTGGCTCCTTTGCTCATGGTGCGGGTGACGAGGAGGGACAGCGCCGTGACGGCGCCGGCTATGACGAAGCCGGTGACGAAGGCCGATTCGGCCGGGGCATCGGACCCGGTAGGGGTACCGGCGGTGAGGATCGCACCACTGACCTGCACACCCACGGCGTAGCCGAGCACGCGAGTCACCAGGACCAGGCTGGTGGCGATGCCGGTGTCACCTTGACCGACGGATGTGGCGGTGCTGGTCACCAACGCCGTGACGCACAGGCCGTTGGCAAGCGCGATCACCATCTTGCCGATGACGAGATGCCAGACCTCGGTGTGCATGACTGCCAGGGCGATCAGGGCGGCGGCCATGATGACGATCCCGGCGGTGACCACGGCATGCGAGCCGAAACGCCGCGCCCCGATCCCACCGATCGGCCCGGCCAGCGACGCGGCCACGGCACCGGGCAGCAGGAAGAAGCCGATCTCGGTGGCGCCGGCCCCGAATCCGTACTCGTCGGCGGACACCGCGAACAGTTGCGGGACGAGATAGACCGCCACCGAGGTACCGACGCAGATCACGAACGTCAGCACGCACGACTTCCACACCGCAGGCTGTGCAAGCATGCGCAGATCGACCATCGGCGAGGCCGCACGACGCTCAACGGCTGTCCATCCGATCACGAAGGCGGCCAGGACCGCGATGAGGGCGCCGAGCACGGGTGGCTGCGAGCGGATGTCGGGCGCCAGCGCGAGCACGAGCATGAGCGTGACCAGCGTCCCGCTCAAGAGAACCAGGCCGGGCCAGTCGATCCCGGCACCGTCCGGCCGGCTCGACGGATCATGCGGCATCAGCCTGTTCACGAGCATGGTGGCCCCGATGACCGCGATCGTCGGCAGCGCGAACATCCAGTGCCGGGACAGCCCTTCGGCCACGGGCCCGGCCGACAGCGTTCCGGCCATCCCGCCCCCGACGAACAGCCCGCTGACCAACCCGATGGCCACCTTCGACTCTCCTGCGGGAAGGTGCTCGCGCACCAGGATGAACGAGAGGGGCAGCGCGCCCACCATCGCACCCTGCAGTACCTGACCGAGCAGCAGCACCGGCAGGTTCGGCGCCAGGGCCGACACCAGACCACCGGCACAGACCACCGCCATCAGCCGGATCAGGACCCGTTTTCCGCCGTAGCGGTCGCCTAACTTGCCCGCGACCGGTGTGACGAGCGCGCCGGTGATGAGGAGCATGATGCTGAGTAACGCCCCTTCGGCGGGACTCATGTCCAGCTCGCTCTGCAGGAGTGGGAGCGTAGGCGTCACCACCGACTCCAAGGCACCGGTGGCGACCGCCAGCATGCCGAGAGCCCCGACAGCGGCCTTCCCGATGCGAGTCGGGGGAGTGAGTGTTGCGGTCATGGAGGTCCTTTCCGTCATTGCCGGGCAAGGGAGGGGTCGGCCGTACCCGCAGCGCTGCCGCTTTGCCGGGCCCGGTGAGGACACGGCGGCCATTCACGCGGGGCGCAGTGTGCAAGGTGCTCTGTGGACAGGTCCGAGGTCGTCCGGCGGGGTGAGCCCGGGGAGGCGGTACCCGCGGTGGCCATGCATGGCTCCCCCGGGCGAAGCGGGTGCAGGAGTGCGGCGCCCGCCGAGCCAGAATTACACTACACCGTGCAGTGTAGGGCAGTTAACATGTGCCCATGCCGACCACGAAGAAGCCGACCACGAAGACACTGCGCGAAGGGTCCAAGCGGAAGCGGGCCGCCATCCTCTCGGCGGCCCGGGAACTGTTCCTCGCCGACGGCTTCGACCGGTCCAGCGTCGACGCGGTCGCCGCCCGCGCCGCGGTGTCCAAGCGGACGGTCTACGACTACTTCGGCGACAAGCAGACGCTGCTGCAAGCAGTCGTCGACGCCGTCGGCGAGTCACTGATCACCACGATCCGGCGCACCCTCGACGACACCCTCACCGGTCTCACAGAGGACGCCGACCTCGAGGACGCCCTGGTCACGTTCTCGATGCGCATCGCGACCGACATGCTCGACTCGGCGGAGTACGCAACGCTGCAACGACTGGTCCGGGCGGAATCCGGCCACCTGCCGCACCAGGGCTACAACTCCATGGCCGACACCCCCGACGAGGCACTTGCCGAGCGGTTCGCCGCCTTCGCCGCAGCCGGGCTGCTCGACGTCCCCGACCCCCGGCTCGCGGCCGACCAGTTCATCGCGCTGACCTTCGGCGTCGCGCTGGACAGGCTCGGTTCCGCGAATGCCGCGGAGGACACCCGCGTCCGGCCCCTCGTCGTCGAGGGGGTGCGGACCTTTCTCCGGGCATACCGAACCACGCAGGGCTGAGGCAGCACGAAAGAACAGTGCGCCGTCAACGCGCCCACAAACTCAGCAAGCAGCGCCGCGCAGACCTCGATGCTCTCGGCATGCGCGGGTAGGGCGGATGGGCGGCACACCGGAGGGGATCATTCACCGGGCGACCAGTTCGCCGAGCGACGGGGTGCTGACATCGGCCGCGGGGCGCGCGAGATGCAGTGCGGTGTGGAAATGGCCTGCCGATTCCCTGCCGTCCGGGTCCTGCCCCTGGGCGGTCACCGCGTCGATGGCGTACTGCTGCTCGGCAGCGCCGGTGAAGCGGCGTTGGACGAAGGTGCGCCCGGCGTACGTCTCGGTGGTCAGACCGTGATCGGCCAGGTACTCGGCGATGGGCGCGTAGGAACCGGTGCGCAGGACGAAGGCGGCGACCCATGGCAGTGTGCGGGCGTTGTCCAGGAGTGGCTGGAACGTGGCCCGGGACAGGAAGCTCGCACCACCCGTGACGGTGATGAGCCGGACACTCCGGGCCGCGTCCAGCAGGTCTCGGGTCGGCGGGGTGGTCTCCAGATTCTCGGCGAACCCGGCATCGAGCAGGCCGACCGCTCGTGCGTAGGCGATGGCGTTGGGCGCGATATCGAGACCGATCACCGGGACGGCATCCCGTCTGCGACGCGCACGGAAGAAAGACCTGTCGTACTCGGCCAGTTCCTCCGCCGTCATCGCCACCGCCCGCGGCGACGTGTAGTGGGCGTACAAGTCGTCCAGGGACAACTCGTGGTTGAGCAGGGCCGCGTTGATACCGTACGAACAACACAGGTCCAGCACCACCTCCCCCGGGGCCCGCAGCCGGAGGGCCGCCAAGCGGCGGAAAATACGCTGGGCGTGATGCGGTGTCCGGTAGCCGAACGCGCCGAGTTCGCGGAAGAAGGCGCGGGGATCGGCCTGGTCGTAGATGTCGTCGAACGGGGTCATTGTGTGCTGCGCGGGCTCTCCCGCGTCGTCTGCCCGAACCTCGGCCATCACCTGCTCCGTTCTGCCGGTCGAACCGCAGTCCGTGGTCGCCACAGCTTCCCGCACACGGCGGGCAGGGGAAACAGGCCGCTGCCGGATCCGGCCATGCCCGGCCGAACAGCGGTTTCGGCTTCAGCGGCCGGCCGTCGCGCTCGGCGACCCTGCGCGCGGTGCCCAGGCTGATGCCGCCCCTGCTCAGCACCGTGGGGGCTGCCGGTGGAGTTGCGGCGGCCCAGTGCGCGCAGCCGGGCGACCAGCTCCAGGCAGGAGAGCGGTCTGGTCATGCAGTCGTCGGCGCCCCGGTCGAGGCCGTCCACCAGATCGGACAGCGAGCCGACGGCGGCGCACCATCACCGGCCTTCCCACCGAGCAGGCCGACGCGGCCGAGATCGCCGCCTGGCCCGCGGACACTGGACCGTGGAGAACACCGTCCACCGGGTCCGCGATGTCATCTTCGGCGAGGAAAAGTCCCAGGTCAGAGCCTGCAAGACACCCGCCGTGCTCGCCGCCGTCCACGACCTGATCCGCAGCGCGCCCAAGCTCGCCGGATATGTCAACACCGCTGCCGAACGCCGAGCCTACAGCGAACGCCACCGCGTGCTCACTCTCTACGACATCACCTGATCGACCGGACATCCGAGGCAAATGCCAGGTCTCTGCGGATGGGTGGGCAACGTGTCGGGGACGTTTCGGAGAACACCAGCGGGACGCGCACGGCGGAACCTCAGGAGTGGATGGAGACGGCACACGTGCCGGAGGTCACAGGAGACGGCCGTCCGCAGTCCTGAAGCGCGGGTCGAGACATTGAGGAAGCCCAATGAAGGATGACTTCCGCATCTATCTGCGGACCGAGCAGCCACGTTACCGCCTGGGTGATCCAGTGCTGGTCACATTCGAGCTGATCAACGTCAGCCAGCGTGATTATCGGTTGCTGGCCTGGAATACCCCGTTCGAAAGTGAGGAGGTCTTCCAGTACTTCCTTGTCCGCCGCGACTCCGACCTCGTCCCTTATGACGGACGATTCGTCAAGCGCGGGGATCCCGAGGGCTCCTCCTACCGGCTCGTCACGGCTGGAGAGACTGTGGCCGTGACGGATGATCTCACCACTGCATACCCGATCACGGCACCAGGGACGTACACCGTCACGCTCGACGCACGCATCCTCGATGCGATGGTGTGGGCCCCGGGGGATCCTCTGGCACGAGCACGCCAAGAGCACCGTGGTTTTGAACTCGACCCGATTTCCGTAACGTTTGAGGTCGTCGGTGATGGAGAGCCCCGCAGCACGGTGGGGGAAAGGGCACGGCGGGAGCTGGGAGGGCCACATGTACCGGGCGGGGGCCTGGCAGAAGCCAAGCTGGCTCCTCTCACACCGGTGCTGGTAGGAGGTGCTCCGGAGCAACAGGCAGCGGTGCGCAAGGCACACGAGAACGCAGGCGTGTTCGCCGAAAGTTCGATGCGCCAGCTGATGTGGGTGGCCGGAGCTGCGAACACGCACTCCACGGAGTGGTTCGGCGCCCACGACGCCGCACGCTACGCAACCGTTCGGCAGCACTACATCGACATCAGCGCTGTGGTCGCGGGCCAGACTGTCACCTACGACCTCACCGGCACAGGCTGTCAACCGGGCTGGTACGCCTACACGTACAAGAACACACGCAAGATCTGGCTCTGCTCCAGTTTCTGGTCAGCCGCCGCGACGGGAACGGACTCCAAGTTCGGCACCGTCGTGCACGAGCTCAGCCATGCCGTCTGCGAGACCGACGATCTGGCGTACGGCGAGGCGGGAGCGCTCAATCTCGCAACGACACAGCCGACGGACGCGATACGCAACGCGGACAACCACGAGTACTTCACAGAGCACCTCGCCGCGAAAGTGATCACAGCGCCCATCCTGTGGAAGGGCGGAAAGGCTTTCATGTTCGTCGCAGGGAACTTCCTCCGGGTCGACATCGCCTTGGGCAAGGTCGACCTCGGGCCGATGTCGATCAACTCCAGATGGAGCGGTGTCTTCCCGGATCGCGTAGATGCCTGCGTGGTGTGGCCGGACGGCGAGAATGCGTACTTCTTCCGAGGCTCCCAGTACGTGCGCTTCGACATAGCGGCGAGCAGGGTCCCCTCCGACTACCCGCTCGAGATCGGCCCATACTGGCCTGGCCTCGGCTCAGACCCCATCGATGCCTGCCTGGTATGGCCGGGTGGCGAGAAGGTGTATTTCTTCCGAGGCTCCCAATACAGCCGGTTCGACATCGACGCGAACCACCCGCTGGGCGGAGAGGTCCCCACCGGGTACCCACGTCCCATCACCGCCGGCTGGGCAGGCATCTGGCCGGCGAACCTCACCGGAGCAGTCACGTGGGTTGACGGCAACGTGTACTTCTTCCGGGGCTCGGAGTACATGACCTACAAGATCGCCGACGATACGGTCGACGGACCCAAGCCGATCAGTGCCAAATGGCAGGGCCTGCCCTGAGCCAAAGGCTCGCCGACACGGCCCCGGCGGTGAACCGAAGCGCAGGCGCAGACACATCCGCGTTCTCGGTTCCGTGGAGAAGAGCTGTCAACAGCATGCGTTCGCCGACTCCATGCCGCCGGCTCTGTCGCGCCACCGCTGCGAGCAGGAAGGCTCCGAACACGCCCTCGCGGCGTTACATCAACGTTCCAGGATCACGAAACCTCACTCGCCGCCTCATCGCACGGCTACGTGGGCATCAAGTCCTGTACCAGCTGCACCATCTGCTGCGATGGCGCGACCCTCAGTTCTTGCTGCAGGAACGCCCGGTAGTCCTGATAGCGCTTGACGGCACTCGCGATGTTGCCTTCAGCTATGTGCACCTCTATCACGATGCGATGAGCTGTCTCCCGGATGGGGTCGACCGCAGTGGCCGCCCGCGCGGCCTGGAGGGCGGGAAGGTAATCGCCTGCAGTCTGAAATTGCTGGGCCAGACTCTCAAGGGTGTACACACGTGTCTGATCCCAGTACTCCCGCTCAAGGATCAACCAGTCCTCGGCCCAGCCAGGCAGCAGTTCTCGGCTCAGGTCACCGATAAGCCGGTCCCAGTCGACAGACAACGCACTATGGCCGGCCATCACCTGACGGGTTGAAGCTCGCACCTCATGGAGATCGACCTGTGTCGACGGCGTCAGCAGAAGGCGCTGTCCGACACTGTCGATCAGGGTAACCGAGCCCACCCGTCGGCCCTGGCACAGGGCCGACCGCAGGTTCGCGGCCGCCCGGTAGGGAGTGCAATCGGGCCACAGCTGCTCAGCCGCTGCTCCCCGGTGCGCGCCCTCGTCGTGCAGCGCGAGGTACGCCAGCAGGCGCTGGGCCCCCAGAGGGACGGAGATCCTGTTACTGGCGTAGGTGAGCTCGAAGGGCCTCAGGAGTTCGAGGCACACACCATTCCACGACACATCCACCACTTTGCAACCGGCGTCTGTCACGCGCACCTGCTGTGCACCCTTGCCGGGTACCTTCGCACCGCTTCTGGCCTGCAAAAACGCGTGAGCGACGAACCAACAACGCCGCAGGGACGCGCTCCGTACGCCGTGGAGAACGTCCTCGGAACGGGCGCGGGGGAATCTCATTCCGAGTCTGCTGCCACGACCGTGCCCAAGAGGCGGAAGGGAGCTCGGATGCGTATCCGGTCGGTCCTGCAGGGCATCCCTCATCAGCAGGAGCTCCTCGGCGACCCCGAGGTGTGCATTGCTGTGCTCGACGGCCCGGTGGACCTCTCCCATCCCTGCTTCGCGGGCGCCGATCTGACACGGCTCGACTCTCTGGTGCAGGACCCGGCCGGCCAGGGACCGATGTCACTGCACGGCACCCATGTCGCAAGCCTGCTCTTCGGTCAACCGGACAGCCCTGTGGCGGGCATCGCACCACACTGCCGCGGACTCATCCTCCCGGTGTTCCGGGACGCCCAGGAATGGCGGGTTCCACAGCTCGACTTGGCGCGAGCCATCGAGCGGGCGGTGCAAGAAGGAGCGCACATCATCAACATCAGCGGCGGCGAACGCACTCCCGACGGTCGCGCCGAGAGCATGCTGGAACGAGCTCTGCGGCTCTGCGACGACAACGGGGTCCTCGTCGTCGCAGCCGTCGGAAACGACGGGTGCGACTGCTTGCAAGCCCCCGCTGCAGCGCCCTCCGTGCTCGCCGTCGGAGCGACAGGCTCCACCGGCGAGCCGCTGGACAGCAACAACTGGGGCGTCGCGTACGGAACGAACGGCGTTCTGGCGCCAGGGCAGGACGTCGAAGGTGCTGCACCCGGCGGCGGGCGAACGGCCCTGACCGGCAGCAGCTTCGCCACGCCAGCCGTCTCCGGAGTGGCTGCCCTGCTGGTCGCGGCTCAGCTCCGGGAGGGACACATTGCAGATGCAATCGCGGCGGGCAAGGCCATCCTCGAGACAGCCACGAGTCCCGCCTGCTCCCCCAGCGACGCCCCCGAGTGCCGCCGACACCTGGCCGGAAATCTCAATCCCGCCGGCGCCTACAGCCTCATAAGGCGAAAGAGCCCCCCAGCAATCGATACCGACCTGTCTCCGATCCCGCCCCGCCCCGCGCATTCAACAGCGCTGCAAGCCGGGGCCGTGACTTCCGGGTCGGGGGTCAACGCCGCTGGCGAACCCTCGTCGCTCCGGATACCCCAGTCCGTACCAAACGAGGGAGCCGCTGCCATGAGTACCCATCACGCAGACACCAGCGAGGCCGCTGACGACGCAGGAAAGAAGACCGGCAACGCTGACGCTGCCCCGGCTCCCCACCCATCCGCGCAGCCAGGCGCGCCGGAGGCGGAGCCCACATCGCCTCAGCCGGAGGTCCACGCCACCGATGCACTCTTGCCCCGCGAAACGACCCACTCCGAACCGAACGAGGGAAGCGACGCCATGGATACACCTTCCGCACCCGTCACCGCATCCGGAGGAAAGACCACAAGTGAGACGTCAGATACTCCGACCGCCGTGACTGCTCCGGAGCCCGCACCCATGGGGCATTCCCAGGGGCGAGGGGTGCGTCCCTCGTCGGATTGCGGGTGCGGAGGGAACTCCTCGACCGGATGTCAATGCGGGGGGAACGGAAACCACTCACGCCGTCAGTTGGTATACGCGATCGGCTCGATCGGGTTCGACTACCAGACCGAGGCGCGGAGAGACTTCTTCCGCCAGAGCATGCCTCCGGTCCCGGGCCCGCCGCAGGACGGCAAGGAGACCGAAGCCCCGGCCAACATCTACGACCCGCGGCAGCTGTACCACTTCCTGGCGAAGAACCCGTGGATGTCCGACAAGCTGACCTGGACACTGATGATGGACAGCACGCCGGTCTACGCACTGGAGGCCGAGATGCCCGTGGGCATGGACTGGCGCGAACCGCTGATCCGCAAGCCCGAATGGACGTCTGAGCAGATCGAGGCGGAGGCAACGTCGGCAGCAGAGGCGCCGGACCGGCTCGCCCAAGTCCTCAACACACTCATGTACCCGCCGGTGTCGCACGTGTACCGGATCCTCCGCGACGCGCTCCTGGGCCAGATCCTCCCTCCGGAAGACTGGAACTATGTCTCGCGCGTGTCGATTCCTGGCGAACTGACCGGCCAGACGACCCGGCTGTACTCCGGTCAGGAAGTTCCCGTGATCAGGGTCAGGGCAACCAACAGCCTGGCTACCTGGAACGAGGCTCGCCTTGTCGATGCGGTGGTCAAGGCCGTCAAGAAATTCTACGCGGAGAAAAAGTCCAAGGCCGGGGTCAGTGAACCCGTTCTCGCGACGACGATCCGTGCGCTCCTCGACAAGATCTACTGGCAGTTCCGCAACCTCGGGCAAAGTTCTGCCGACCGTGCTCTCAATGCCGCAGGAACCAACGCATTCCTCGTCGGCAGTCAGATCGAACAGGGCATCCTGTCCGCCCAGCACGTCCCAGGGTCGACCGGAAACTTCTACACCCTGGACACCATCACCGTCTCCAAGAGCCCGTACTGCCGTCCGGGTTCGGACTGCCAGGACGTGACTCTGCACTTCTTCGACCCCGAGGACGATCGCCGCGCAAGGGTGTCCTACCTGTTCACCTTCGACGTCAGCGACGACCCCGTCTCCCTCGCTCCCGTCCACCAGTTCATCGGCTCCTGAGCATCCAGCGAACAAGGAGGTCAGCCATGAACACGGCAACCAAAGAACCCAGGATCACTCCCCCGGTCCAAGCCCCGCCTGTGTACCGGGACGAATCGACAACGCCGGCGGCTCAACGCACAGAGGACGGCGTAGAAGGTGCTGCCTCGGGCTGCGGCCACCTGACCGGAGCAGCCCGGCAGATGTGCTACCAACAACGCCACGGACTCCAGACGTGACGCGCAACGACCCAGCCATCGGCGTGCAGGCCGCGTCGGTCGCTGCCCATCGTCTGTAGGCGGGACCTCTCTGCAGGCAGCAAGGGCAAGGAGAATCACCATGACGATTGACCAGCCCCTGGAAGACACGACCGGCCCGGCCACGCTCCAGATGCCCCAGCAGGCACCCCCGATCCTCCGCGACGCAGCTGCCATGTCTGCGGGCGCGCTCGGCGTCGCCGCGGGCATCGAGGCCGACTTCGAATTCGACTGGTTCACGTCTCTGGGCCAGGACCTCGACTCGATGCTCCAGGGCTCCCTCGGCCAGCTCATCGGGGCAATTCCCAGCCCCAGTCAGTGGTTCTGAGGTGCTCGATGCGCCGGTGGCGGCACGGCCCGTTCCCGACCAGTGCTTGCCCTCCCCTGCATGCCGCAGGGAATCCAGTGCAAGCGGCACTATTCGACCCCGTCATGCCGGCAAGACTCCCCCACCGGCACGACGGCGAGGCGGAAGGAAAAAGACCATGACCGACCAGCCCCTGGAAGACACGACCGGCCCGGCCACGCTCCGGATGCCCCAGCAGGCACCCCCGATCGACCGAACGGCGGCCATACCTCCAGGCACCGACAGCGAAACCCCCGGCGTCGAGGCCAACATTCTCCCCATGTGGTGGGACAACTTCGGCGGCCAATCCCCCTGGCGACCGGGCGGCCCCTTCATTGTCAGCTAGCACGGCCATGAAGGTGCTCGGTGCGCACTGAGAACGGCCCGCCCATGGCCGACCGTCACCCGGCCGCCCCCGACCACCGCCCCAAGAGTGTGCGGGCGGGGGACCTCCCCGCCCGCATGAAGAAAGGGAAAGGAGCACAAGATGAACGAGCAGATCACGCGAGACGAGGTCCAGCCGACATCTGCCATGCCGCAGATGCCGCAGCAGACCCCTCCGATCGACCGGACGGCAGCCATGCCCGCCGGCGCCGACAGCGACACCCCGGGCATCGAGGCAAACAGCCTGATCAGCGACATCCTCGGCCTCTTCAGCTGAGGCTGTCATGCGTCGGCGACTGCGGCACGCCCCGGTCGCCGACGCCCCCGACGTAGTCGCAATGCATCCGGAAAGGAACCGAACACGGCCTGTCCGACGGCGTCGCTGCCTGCAGCCCCGGCCGAACGGGACCGTTTCCCTCTTCCCTCCGGCCAGCACGTCTACGATGGAAGGAGCACAAGATGAACGAGCAGATCACGCGAGACGAGGTCCAGTCGGCAACTGCCATGCCGCAGATGCCGCAGCAGACCCCTCCGATCGACCGGACGGCAGCCATGCCCGCCGGCGCCGACAGCGACACCCCGGGCGTCGAGGCAAATTTCGTTCCGCTGCTCGCCGGCTTGGCCTCCCTGTTCCTCTGAGGCCACCATGCGCCGACGACAGCGGCCCGCCCCAGTCGCCGGCGCTCCGGCACCGTTGTCGGGAAAGCATGCGGTCGTGTCGAGGTGACGTCAGCCGCCCGCCTCGCCCGTAATGGCTGCCGAAACTCCGGAGGCGACGACGAACTGCGAGGTTCCGCCTCACAGGATGATCAACCCGCGCCTCCACACTGACGATGGAGTAGCCATGCCACTCACCTTGCCAGTCCAGGGAACAGCAATCGAACGCGGCAAGTGGGATTTCTACGAGCCGTACCTGCACGAACTGGGCCTGTACACCAACCCCGAAACCGGTGCTCCCGGCATTCTCCTGGGCGACCCCCCGCCGGCGCACGGCTATGACGGCACTGCCGTTGGGGATCCGGCGCCGTCGGCGTACCGCGATTCCCGTGGCTGGCAATGCCAGTCGATGTCGGGCTGCACATGGATGGGCGTACTCTGACCGGCTGAGGAGCGCGGCGCCGCAACCACTCCCCCACCCGCCCGCCGCGGAAGATGAGGAGCTGGAGGCCCTGCGCTCGTTCCCGGCGATCGGCAAGGACGGGCGGGTTCGTTCCACCTGTCGTTTGCCGGGCTGGGCGATTGATCGTCGGTGAGCGGATCATTGAGTGGTCGCCTGGTCGGTGTTTTCCTGCGGCGCCTTCGGGGTGCTCCTTCGCCTGCTGAGCAGTGTGGAGATCGGGAGGCTTGCCGCCAGTCCGCTGAGGAGTATGGCAGCGAGCGCGCCGAGGACGGCGGGCTGGTCGGCAAAGGCGAGGCCGACGGCGGCCAGAGCCGGGCCGGCGTTGCGTACCGAGGCGACGCCTCCCATGGTGGTGCGGCGTGTCCTCGAGCCAGTGGCCAGCAGTGTTCCCAAGGCGTAGGCGAACACTGCGAGCAGGAAGCCCGCGAGCAGGGCGAGCGAGCCGAAGAGGTCGACGACATCGTGCCAGCTGCCCAGCAGCATGCCTGCCAGCACGATCAGGAACGTGATGTTGGAAATCGCGGCTGCCGTGGGGTGCCACGCCTGTGCGGTGGGCTCGGCGTAGCGGCGCATGAGCAGGCCGATGGCGAACGGGACGAGTTGCAGGAGCGCCACCGTCCGCACCAGCGCGCCGACGTCGAGGGAGACCTCGGTGCCGATGTCCGCAATGCTGAAGACGGCGTTGGCGGTGGGGGCGAAGGTGAGGCTGCCGAGGGAGGCCAGCAGTACCTGCATTGCCGCGCCCGCGACGACGTCACCCTGTTGCACCGCCGCCAGCTTTGCCCCGAAGGGGCCGCCCGGGGACGAGGCGATCAGGACGAGGGCGATGTAGGAAGCCGTGGAAAGGCCGAAGAGCGCGCCGATGCCCCAGCCGAGCAGCGGGATGACGATCATGTTGGCGATCAGCGCCAGCAGTAGGAGTGGTACGTCGGCGAAGACGCCGCGCAGTGCCGGGACGGTGGCTCTCAGGCCGGCGGCGAACATGGTGGTCGCGATGAAAATGACGGTGACCGCGTTGAGCACGAGATGCAGGGTTTCCATGCCGATTGCCCGCCCTGTCAGCCGTGGAGTTCCCCGAGCCAGCGCAGGGCGCTCAGGCTCGGCAGGAAGCAGTACTCGCCTCCTCGGGTGACGACGAACCGGGGCAGCGGCGCGAGGCGACGCCTCACCGGCCGCCGGGGAATGGTGTAGCCGGACAGTCCGTCCGCGGATCCGACGACGGGGTCCTTCGTGTCGCCGGCACCGAGAAAGACGCCGTCGTTCATCCACTCCGACTGGACGAACTCGAACTGCCGACCCAGGTGGGCGCCGATGAACGCGAACATCAGACCGCGGTCCGCTCCGTCGTCCTCCAGTGCTCCGTCGGGCAGCGGCGGCCCGTAGACGGCGCCGCGCCGGATCATGCGATGCAGCCGGACCTCCCCGGCCACCGAGGCGTCGCGTGGGTTGGCGCGGCGGATGTGGCAGCCCCCGGGGGTGATGAATCCCGTTGGATCGTCCTGCTCGTAGAGGAAGGTGTTGCGACGGTGGGGGTCGGTGCCGAGTGCGGGGTCGTCGCGCTGCGGGGCGAGCGCCAGTGGCGCCCCACTGCGCCAACGGCCCATGATCTTTGCCGCGATCAGTTCTTCGTCCTGGCCCCCGGTGGAGTTGTCCCTCAGGTAGCGCCTGAACTCGGCGACGTTCTGATGGAGTTTACGGAAGACCGCGTAGCTGCCGTTACGCCCCAGCACGGCCGGCTGCGGTGTCTGGACACCGCCGATCTCATCCGGGTAGCCGACGACGAACTCCCCGCTCTTCAAGGGCGCTTCCAGTGCGTTGGACCCTGGGATGCCGCTGCCTTCGACAGCGGGGTGGCTGACGCCGTCGAGGTAGCCGAAGTGTTCCTTCTCGGTCGGCAGTGCGTAGCAGTCCTGCCGCCAGATCGCTGTCACGCCGGGAAGGCGGTCGTATGCGGGCCGGGCGCGGTCTATGGCCGCTTCCAAGCGCGGCGGGTCGGGGGCAATCGCCGTGATCACCACATGGACATCGCGCGTGCCGAGCGGTGTTTCCCAGTGCTGCGGACTGCTGGCGCCCTCGTCGCGCAGCGCCCGCGCGCGGGCGGCCATGCCCTGCCGGAACTCCCAGGCGAACGTGTCCAGCGATGAGCGTGGCACTCCCAGCGCCTCCAGGCCCCAGTACGTGACGGCAACACTGACCCAGGTGTCCCCCAAGGGGCTGGAGGTGTCGGCGGCGGAGGTCGCCACCGCGCTTGCCCGCCGCATCAACTCCCGGCCCTGGGAGCGGTCGTCGATGCGGAAGACCAGGTATGTCGCCGCGTACGGGGTGGGGCGCGGACTGAGGACCCCGCGCTGAATGTCGTCGAGTTCCAGCGTGACGTCCGTGGATGCGCTCATGTCGGCCTCCCTGCGGCATCGCTACGAGACGAGGTTGCGCCAGAAATGCCGCAGGCTGTCGTCGGCGCCGAAGAGCGTGCTGAAGATCGTTGAATCGGCCAGCAGCACATCTGCCGCGCGGTCGTCGCCAGGGGGCATCCACAAGAACATGTTGAACTCGGTGTTCCCGTCCTGGATGAACGGGTGGGGCCGGGACGTGTCGATCGGCTGCCGGGCCAGCACATGGATGGCCCTCGGCTCGTCGGTCGTCACCGCGTAGTGCGGCAGGTGCATGTGGAAATTGAAATTCGTAACCCCGTTCAGCCATCCCTTCTCGTCCAGATCCGTAATGGTCGACAGAGGGGCGATCCGGTTGTCCTCACCGGTGGCGGGGCGCAGCCCGTAGCGGTTGATGACCGGCACGCCCAGGCCTTCCATCACATCTCTGACGTAGGTGGCGAACCGTTGCTGGCGAGGCACCAGGGGATCACCGTGGTGGCGGTACTCCACCTCGCGCACGGACAGGTCGTCCGACGCGCCGACGTCGTGATGGGGCCCCAGGACGAGGCGGGCGTCCTCCCGCGAGAGGAAGGACCGCAGGGCCTCGATCTCGCCGGGTTCGGCCTTCTGCCCGGTGATCATGTGGTCCAGTCCGAAGACGAACAGGACATCTGTGTCGTTGAGCACCCGCTCATCGAGGGGGGTGTGGAAACCGGCCTGATCGATGCGCTGGTAGACCGGGACGGGATGCCCGGTGACCTCCTCGACGAAGTCCTGGAACGGCACCCAGGCCCGGAAGAACAGCTCCAGGGATCCCGCGATGCCCTGCTGGAACTGCGAGGGGTCCGACCACTTCGGGTCCTCGTAGGCCGGCCACGCCACCCGCCGGACCTCGGTCATGGTGGAGAACCTGTTGTCCAGCTCAGCTGCGTTCCGGCCTGCCTCGGCGGGGTAGCTCCACGAGACGTAGATGCTGACACGCCGCCCGGCAACAGTGGATTTACGGGGAGTGTGCCGCTGGTTGTAGGTCCGTGCTGTTTCAACCTCGCTCATCGCCCAGCCCTCACTGCATCTGGTCGAGCATCTCCGACAGAGCGCCCTTGATTCGCAAAGCCTTCTTGATCTCGTCCGCCGACACGTACGGATACTCTCCGTACTCGATGAAACTCGGACAGTGGTGCTCACGGACGAATCCGACGAACGCCTCCGGATTGGTCCGCCAGTCCTCGGGGAATCCCTCCAGATGCTCGAACGCCGTGCTCACACCCGCCTTCGAGAACAGCGCGATGGCGTCCTCGGTGTACTTGTCGAAGTCGGTGTCGAAGATCCCCTGATACATGAAGCGCGTGTCGTCGTCGAAGAGAACCCATCGCAGGTAGTGCAGCTTCAATGGTGCGAGAAGGTAGGGGTCCTGTTCGAGAGCTTTGGCCAGCGCGTGGCCGTACTCGCGCATCGCATCGGCATGGCCGGGCTTGACCCGCGCGACGATGGTGAAGCCGTAACACGCAGGGGTCTTGGGGAATACGGGTCCGTACTTCCCCTGTTCGAGATGATCCGTCTCCTTGGGAAGGACTACCGCCTGCGGTTTGATCTCCATGTCCGCTCCTCCCGCCGTCCAGTGGGCCGGAACGGTTCCATCTTCCCGCTCCATCGCTGGGCGCGCCTGCCGAGCCGGGAGCTCCGTGGGCGGTGCGGACGACCGCCAGTCCGGGGGCCGTCTCCCGATGAGGTGACAACGTTGCAATGCCTCCGTATCAGGGTCCGACCCGGGCGGCCACGCACTCATGGGCAACAGGATCTCGGTGCTCACCTCGCGTGTTCGGCCGGACCGGTATCGGTCAGAACGATCATGGTTGCCCGGGCAGTGCCTCTTTCATCTGCTGCCTTGCCGAGTCCCCCGAGCCCGCACCCTGTCGGCCGGTCGGAGTCGGAAACCGGGTGCGGTCCGTCGGTGGGGTGGTGTGTGATCGGGGGCAGGGCGTTTGTGCTGGACGAGCCGGGGGTCGACCGGCCGCGCGAGGCTGTAGGCGTGCTGCGGGAGTGGCAGTACGACGGGGCGCCGATGCAATTGCATCCGGGGGACCTGGGCTGGTTCTGGCGGTCGGGTACGCAGGCGACCGCAGCCGCGCGCCCCGCCGGGGAGCTCGGAACGGCCCTCAGGTCACAGGTGTCGTGCGCGCTTCGATCAGTCTCTGCAGGAGGATTTCTCGCTGCTCCTCCCCCATTCTTTCGATCACGATGTCGGCAACCTGTTGTCCGTCCAGCCACGGCATGTTCACTACGGCCTTGCGTGGCACCGGGATATCGACGTCGGCGGCAGTCGTCTCTGCTTCGCTGGACCGCTTGGATCCGTTCGTGGCTGGGGGTTTGCCGGTATCCACTCCCCCGGTCGCTGAGGTGCTAACGGCGTTAGCAACCCGACCACGCGGTCGCCGCTTGCGTTCGGCTCGGGCGGTCAGGGCTTCGTCGGCTGCGCGTTGTTGCTGTTGTGGCGGTAGTTGTCCGACGTTGCGGGCGACCTCGACCGGCAGGCTCTTGTTCTCGACCGCTTGCTGAAGGTCGGGGGTGAGCTTCAGGAGAGCGAGTCTCTGGGTCACCCAAGGACTGGACTTTCCAAGGGCACGGGCGACCGCACGCTGCGAACCGTGGACTTCCACCAGGCGCTCCAGCGCTCTGGCCTCGTCCAGCGGCTCAAGGTTCTCGTGCTGGACGGCCGCGGTGAGAGCGGTCTCCAGAAGGGTGTCGGCACTTTCCGCAAGGGAGTTGTCGACATGGACAGGTACGTCGTCGAGGCCGGCCATGTTGGCACCGGCCAGGCGACGGTTTCCGTCGACGACGACGTGCGTGGCGGAACCCAGTTCGGTGTCGTGTCCGGGGTGTGCGCTGAGGAAGGCGGCACGGGTCACGACGGCGAGGGGCTGGATGACGCCTCGCGCAGTGAGGCTGTCTGCCATGTCCTCCACGGCTTTGAGCTCTACTCTGGGGTTGAACGGGTTGTGGGCGAGCCGTGTGACGGCCAGTCGCGGTGAGGCGGTCTGGGCTTCGGTGCCGGTGGCCGGGGTGGGGTCGTCGCCTTGTCCTGCGTATCGGGCGAAGGAAGCGGCACGGCTGCTGATGGGTTGGCTGACGGCATCGAAGGTGGCGGATGCGCCCAGTGCGTCTGACTTCTTCATGCGAGCCCCCGGACAATCTGCCGCATGCTGTGGGACTGGTCGGATTCGGGCGCGTAGTCGAGGAGCGGGCGCTGCATGCGAACGGCTTCGCGCTGCTCCTTGACGTCCGGGATGACCGACAACACAGGCGGGGTGCCGAGCGCCTTCCACTTGTCGAGTGAGGACGTGGCGATGAAACCGCGTCGGGAGTCGTACTTGTTCACAACGAGCCCGAGCTGGTCCACGGTGATGTCGTAGTCCCGTGTCAGCGATCCGACCTGGTTGATGAGCATGCCGTAGGCCTGGGCAGAGGTGTCTTCCGCTTCGACGGGGATGACGAGTCCGGAGGCGCCGGGCTTCTCGCCGTCACGCTGTCGGCCGTAGACGAGGCCGGCGTCCATGGCCAGGCCGAGGCTTGGCGGAGAGTCGACGACGACGACATCGAAGTGTTCCTCGACGGAAGCCAGGGCACGTTCCAGAGCGGCGTGGCGGGGGCCTCGGAAGACGGTGAGTCCGGAGTCGAGGAGGAACGCGTCGAAGGCTGCCGGGAGGACACGGAGACGGCCACCGAAGTTGGCACCCTCCATGACGACGGTGAGGTCGATCAGGGATTGCTGAGTGTCGTCACGGTTGAGCATGTGGGTGACGAGGCTTTCCTGACCGGCCGGGATGGCTTTGAGGCCGAGCTGGTGCGAGAGGTGGCCTTGCGGGTCGTAGTCGACGAGAAGCACGCGGCTGCCACGTTCGGCGAATGCCTGGGCGATGCCGGCGGACACCGCGGTCTTGCCGACACCTCCCTTCTGGTTGCACACCACGATCCGGCGTACGGAGGCGGTGTCTTCGTCGGCGGGATTCTGCTCCAGCCACAGGGCCACCACCTGGGCAAGACCTTGGATGTAGGAGACGCCACGCCGGCGGCAGTCGTCTTTGAACGAGTCGTAGAGCCCTTCGGGCAGCCAGGTCCCGAAGGATTCCGCGCCCGCGGTCTCGATGTGGGGGAGTGGAGCACTCTGAGACTGCCAGAGCCGCACACCAGCGGCGACGGCGTCCTGGACATCGATGGAGAGCTGCGCCGCCCGGACCTTCAGGGCCTGTCGGAGGGATGCGGGCAGCTTGGAGACCAGCTTCTCCCGCTCACCTCCAGCGTGGGGAGATGACATGACGGCAGCTTACTGCCGCGTAAACCGCTTGACCGGCAACGAATCGCACGATTTCGACTGATCTGGCGTTAGCTGTTGGAGGTGCTAACGGCGTTAGCACCTCCGCTGACCCCGGCCCGGGGGAGCGGCGGCTCGGACTTGTCGCCGCCGCCGGAGTTGACTTCCTCCGTATCGTGGCCACGAGCGCCACTCCTGCGGTACCCGGGTCGTCTCACCCACTACCGGATGCGGTACGAAGTCCGGTGTGAACGATCAGACTCAGCCCGCGACTGTCCGCGTGTTCATCGCGCTCGCCCCACCCGACCACGCGAAGGAAGAACTGGCCCAGGAGCTGCGCCCCGCCTATGACACGCACCCTCGGATGCGGTGGAACCGCATCGAGGACTGGCACATCACCCTGGCGTTTCTCGGGGAGTTGCCGGTCGAGACGGTTCCGCTCCTGCGCCCGGCGCTCGCCGGCCTCGCAGCGAGCCACCGTCCGCTGAGTCTGGCACTGCGTGGCAGCGGGAACTTCGACGACCGGGTGCTGTGGAGCGGAATCGACGGAGACCTCGATGGACTGCACATGCTCGCGGCCGATGTGCGCGCCGCCGTCACGAATTGTGGTGTCGCCTTCGAGGGTAGGCCGCTGCGTCCGCATCTGACGTTGGCCCGTGCCCGGCGAGGGGATCGGTCCTCGGCAGGAGAAATCGCCGAAAGGCTTGCCGGATTCACCGGTTGTCGATGGCGCGCCGAACGTCTGCACCTGGTCGGCAGCAACGTCGGCCGTAGCCGGGGACCGATCCGCTACCGCGACATCGAGGCCTGGGCCCTCGGCAACGGGAACCCCGCTGGATCTTGAACGAACCGACGACGGCCCGGGGAGACATGATCGCCCCGGCTTCTCTCGCAGGCGCGGGTCAGGCCTTCCTGCCCTTGTCCCCGAGTGCCTCGGTCTCGATGGAGCCGTCCAGGTTGATGCCTCGGAAGACCATCCAGACGCTCAGCGCACCCCCGCACACCACCCCCATGTCGGCGATCTTGAAGACGGGCCAGTGCGGGAGCTGAATCCAGTCGATGACTTCGCCCTGGAAACAGGCGCGCGGCCTGAGTGAGAAGGGTGCGCTGCCCGGCTCCGTCAAGGAAATGGCCGCGGACTACATCGAGCAGATCCGCAGGGTGCAGAAATCGGGTCCGTACCACCTGCTGGGCTGGTCCCTGAGAGGCGTCGCCGCACACGAGATGGCGGTGCAGCTCCAGGAGGCCGGCGAGGAAGTTGCCGCGCTGGTCGTGCTCGATGCCTATCCGTTGGTCAGCTGGGAACAGGACGTTGATCAGCCCGAGCAGCTTGAGGTGGTCGACTGGACGGATGCCGTCCTGCGGACCGGCGAGCGCTTCGGGCTCGACCTCTCCGACGAGGAGCTGGCCATGGCCGAGGGCGTGCAGTCCAACAACGTCGCCATCGCGACCACGCACGTTCCCGGTGTGTTCCAGGGCGCGTGAGAGAAGAGCCAGGGCCGGTGTCGCGTGGAGGAATCCACGGGACACCGGCCCTGGCTCAGCTACGGGTGCTACGGGAATGGTCAGCTCTGCTCGGCTTTGACCGTCTTCCCCTCGGGCTTCTCGGCCTCGTCGTTGTCCGCGTCCTTCTTTTCGAGGTCCGCCTTCTTCTCGTCCCTCTCACCCTCGCCGTCCGACCCGGCCGTCGATGCTGTCGCCTGGGTCTCCACGATCTCCTCTCGGCCCGGTCGCACCTTTGCCGAGATCACGAAGTACACGACGGCGAGGACGAAGACGAAGATCGAGGTCCAGACGTTCAGACGCAGGCCCAGGATGTGGTGCGCATCGTCGATCCGCAGGTACTCGGTCCAGACGCGCCCGGCGCAATAGGCAGCGACATACAGCGCGAACGCCCGGCCGTGCCCAAGCTTGAACTTCTTGTCCGCCCAGATGACGAGCAGCGCGACGCCGATGCACCACAACGACTCGTAGAGAAAGGTCGGATGGAAGGTGCCGTTGTCGAGACCATTGTCGATCTTCAGGGCCCACGGGACGTCGGTCGGCTTGCCGTACAGCTCCTGGTTGAACCAGTTGCCCCAGCGGCCGAGCGCCTGCGCGGCCGCAATGCCGGGGGCAAGCGCATCCGCGTAGGCGGGGAGCGGGACTCCGTGGCGGCGGCAGCCGATCCAGGCGCCGACCGCACCCAGCGCGATCGCGCCCCAGATCCCGAGGCCGCCCTCCCAGATCTTGAAGGCATCGACCCAGTTCTTGCCTTCACCGAAGTAGAGCTCGTAGCTGGTGACGACGTGGTAGAGACGGCCGCCGACGAGACCGAACGGCACCGCCCAGATAGCGATGTCGGCGACGGTGCCGGGCTGTCCTCCCCGTGCCCGCCACTGCTTGGAGCCGATCCAGATGCCGACGAAGACGCCGACGATGATGCAGAACGCGTAGCCGCGCAGCGGAACCGGTCCGAGGTGGATCACACCGGTCGAGGGGCTGGGAATAAAGGCAAGGTCCATGGGAGATCCAACGCTACCCCGCCAAGTAGGTGGCAACTAAAGCAACCTGACAACGTATTAGTAACGACGGACTCGCGCCCGAAGGTGGCGAGCGCACTACGCTCGCCGCCTTCGGCCTCGGCAGCCTGATCCTCATGCCGTTTCCCGGGTTCCCGGTTCTCCGCGAACGGTCATCACGGTCGGCGTGGCGATCCACGAATTGGTGCAGTGGTCGGCAGCCTGGTTCCAACCAGCACCACTTAGCAGATAAGTCGATTTAGCAACCCGCTCGAACGAAACGGAGGACACCTCCATAACTTCGCCAGGAACGATCCTAAGGATGGGGCTCGATCCCGCAGTCGGTAGGGGAGTAGGGGAGTAGGGGACAGTCTCTTCGCGATTCGAGGCTCCGCTTCTTCTTCGGCTGCCGTGGAGGACGCCGCCTCCTGGCCTCGGCGCCTCCGGTCTTCCGGGCATCCTGGCTTCCGGGTCAGCGCTGCGGGTTGGTGAGGTAGGTGTCGATCACTTGCATTGCTTTCTCCGTCCCGCCTCTGCGGTAGAGCCAGTGGCTCACGACGTCCATCGTGAACAGGGATGACTTTGGGAAGGAGCGCGCCATACGCTGCGCTCCCGGCAGTGGAGTCGCCAGGTCGTGGGTGGCGTTGGCTACGAGAACGGCCGGGAGCTCACCCTTGGCTCGGGCGGGGCTGGGCTTGGGAGGTGTGGTCCAGCCCTGGCAGGCCAGGACGGTGTCCAGCGACTGGGAGTTGTAGCGGATGTGTGGGGCGGCCTTCGCGACCCTCTTGCGGATGGCCAGGTACTGGGCGTAGTCACGGATCCGGAAGTCGTAGTCCCGGCACAGCACCATCCGGGAGTGAGAGCCGGTGCCGACGGGGAGCCAGTTGACCTCGCCCTTCCCCGTATACAGGGCGGCCACCTGCCGTGCCGTTTCCTCCTGGCTCCCCTTGCCGAGTGCGAAGGTGAGGAAGTCGGACAGCTGGTCGGCGTCAACCTTGGTCCGCGTCGGTCCGTTCGGGCCCGGATCACGGAGTGTGCCCGCGTCGGCGCGGGCGAACAGTTCGTCGGTGACAGCCGTCAGGTCCTCGCCCTTGAGAACGCAGGACTTGTCCTTCTTGCACCAGGCCGCAAGCCGCTTCAGCGTGTTGTCGATGGTGATGCTGCCGTCGGTGAGATACCGCTCGGCGTTCGGCCGGTCCGGGTCCATCGCGCTGTCGAGGGCCAGCGCACGGAGCCTGCCCGGGAACAGACGTGCGTAACGCTCGCCGAGGAACGTGCCGTAGGAGTGGCCGAGAAAGCTGATCCTGCGTTCACCGAGGGCGGCTCGGATCGCGTCCATGTCGCGAGCCACGCTCTTGCCGTCCATATGGGCGGCAAGCTGACCCGTCCGCTTCAGACAGCTGTCCGCCAGTCGGCCGTTCAGGGTGCGCAGCCGCTCGAACTCGGCCGCGTTGCGGGGGCGGGCAGGAATCGAGGCGTTGATCGTCTCGTCGCACTCGGCATTCTGGCTGCGACCGATACCGCGCGGGTCGAACCCGATCATGTCGAAGCGCTGGAGCATTGCCGGGGTGTAGCCGCCGACGGGGTCGTCCGCGTACAGCGCATCATCGGCACCGGGCATTCCGGGGCCGCCCGGGTTGGACATCAGGACACCGATCCGCCGGGCGGGGTCGGTGGCCCGGTAGCGGGCCACAAAGATGCCGATCTTCGGGCCCTTCGGCTTCGACCAGTCCAGTGGGACCTTGACCGTCGCGCACTGCGCCCTCGGGCTGGGGTCGGGGTAGGGCAGTTCGCCCTTGGGGCAGGCACCCCAACGGATCGGCGGGACAGCGGTGGTGGCGCCGGACGGCTCCTGGGCGACCGCCGTGCCAGGGGTGGCAAGGGCGGCGGAGGCGGACAAGGCCAGGAGTACGGAGGCCACCTGTCGGCTCAGATTCGTGTTCACGCGCGTGCTCTTGTTCATGCGCGTCACTGTTTCGGCCCTGTATGACGGTGTCCCCATGGGCACATGGTGAGAACGTAACAAGGCGTTCCGGCTGCTGTGTCATGGCTCAGCCGGCGACGGCGGCGCCTCGCCGGTCATCGTGCGTACCGGTTATAGTGGGGGCACAACTTGTTGTTCAGGCACAGAGGGCCCGCCATCGCAGATGGCGGGCCCTCTGGTTTTGTCGGGTCAGGCGATACGGAGGTCGGGGCGGCCCTCGGTCGGCGGCGCCGCTCGGTATTCCGGTAGGTGGATGGTCGGCAGTCTGCCGCTCTTCATCTCTTCGAGAGCGTGCGCGAAGGCGGCTTCCATGTCCGTCATGCTCTCGTACTTGGCGGCGAGCGGGTGGAGTCGGTAGCGGTTACCCCCGCGGCCTTCGGCACGGGAGCGCAGTACGAGGTTCAGCTCGAACAGCGGCTCCATCAGCGCGCTGACGGTGGGCGGCTTCACCTTGTACTCCACCGCCATCTCGCGCTGGCTCGGCAGTGCGCCACCGTTCTCGCTCCGGAAGACCAAGTACTGAAGGAACTTCACCGGGGCGGCTCCGATGGGCAAGGCCCAGATGCGCTCAGCAACGAGGGGCGACATGACTGCAACGGCCATCGGTGCCTTCCTCCGTATCGAATCGGCTTGTCGTGGTAGCGGGCATCAGCCTGTGCGCTTCCTTCTGACAGGCTCGGGCACTTCGTCATCCAGATTAAGGTCCAGCGCCTCTTGGTGGTGAACCATCTCAGGACCGATCCTGTGCGGGAACGCGGTGGGGTCGTCGTCGTGGTCCGCGGCGATCTGGGCGAGCACCTCGTGCTGAGCTGCGCTGTTGCCCTGGAACCAGAGCGTCACGTTGAGGCGGATCCGTCCGTTCCCCGCAGATTCGAGCCACTTGTACTCGCAGAGGGTTCGAACCGCGCGGTTGACGGTGGGCCTAGTGATCTTCTTGGCTCCGGGTTTCTTGGCCGCGAGTCCGTTCAGGCCGTCAGTGATCTCCTGCTGGGTGTACTCCGCGATTCCGGTGCCCGGCCTCTGCCCGCCCGCCACGTACAGGAACACGCACAGCTGGCTCTTCGTGATGCCGTTGGCGATGAAGAGCTGGGGCAGCAGCTGTGTGAACCAGTTGCTGGCGAGGCTGTAGCCGGCGCCTCCGGCGAAGCTGTGGACGGACCGAGGGTCGTCCTCGTACTCGAAGGTGACGCCCTTGAGCTTGCGCTTCCCTTCCCTGGCGGGGGGTGCGTCCTGGGCAGTCGTGCCCAGTTGCTCACCGAGGAGGTTCAGGATGTCGTCGTACACGGTGATGCTCTCCGGCGAGGACGCGGGAGAGGGCACTGCTCGTGGCCGGCGCGGCTGGCGCGACGGCGTTTCAAATGTCACTGGACCTCCTTGTTGCTCAGGCGGTCCGAGGCTATCCCAAAAGTTCGGCTGAGCCTTACTTTTGACGGCTCGACACGCTCCGAGTCACAGAGGTCTGTGCGCTCACCTCAAAAGTTCGGCTGAGCCGAAGTTCTATTGCACGGAAGTGCCGAAAGTTAGCCTGACCCTAACTTTCGGTGTCAATATTGCGGCACATTCTGTTCGGGTCGTTTCGGATCGACGCCACAGACGGACAGGCAAGCCGGGAGTCGACAAGCCCCTGACCTGCGGTTTCTCCGGTGGGCACAGCCCGTTTGAAAAGTTAGGCTGAGCCTTACTTTTGGGGCCAAATGTGCTGGCCAGGTTAACATTTCGACCTGCCAAATGTGTCGGCCAGAGCATGATCAACTTCGAATAAGTGCAGGTCAGAGCGTTTTCGAGGCCCTGCGCCTCTTATAAAGAAGAGCCGCACTCGACGTCCTACCCTGTGCGCAGGTCCGGACTGTGCTCTGTGTGCAGGGCTTACAGGTCAGGCCCGGGCATCGACCTGACTAGCCATCGAAGGCGTCAGCCAGTGGTCCTGAACCAACGTCACCAGCTGGGCCATTCGCTCACCCGTACTGAACCTCAGCCGACGAAAGCCAGCCCCGACGATAGGTTCATGGACCCTCCGGCGGGAGTGCCCACCCGAGCCACCCACTGTGCTCAGCCACTCCATCGTCTTGTCCGACCCGAGGCGTCATGGACCCGGCTGTCCGCGACGGCTCATGGACTGAATCCGAACGGAGTCGGCACCCGCGATGGACAAGATGTCCTGCGGAGGCTTGAGTTCCTCCTCCTTTTCCTCTTGAGCCGGGGAACTCCAGGATGGGACTTACGATGAAAAAGCGCACATTATAGATCAAGAAGGTTGGACAGTGGGGTGTTACCGACTTTAGCCAGCACCCAGGCTCGCTGTCGTGGTGTCGGAGACCGGTTGATAGCGGCAGTCGAAAGGTGGGCCCTGCAGTCGGGTGCTACGACGCTGAAACTCACCGTGATCCCGGGCAACGAGCCGGCCGTCGAGCTGTATCAGCACAACGGCTTCATCGTCACGGAAGAGCTCGGGGACCTGTTGGCCGATGGTGTGACCAGGGAACGGGTGATGGCGAAGGCGCTTCGCTGACGAGACGGCATACGAGCTCGACCGAGCATTCCGCCTGCTGCGTGGCCGTAGGAGAGGAAACCTGGCGTCTTCAGATGCCAGGGGTGGTGAGGTGGAGGACTCAGGCGCAGTCCAGGGCTTCTTCGGGGGAGCCGACGAAGTTGCCGGTCGGCAGGATGGTGTCTTCGTACTTGTCGGTGCTGGCGAGGTAGAGGGCGAAGCCCCAGGTGCTGGCGGATCCGCGTAACGCAGGCGCATGAGCTTGATGCGCTCGCCATCGGTCAGTTCGCCGTCGATGTAGGCGAACTGACCGCGGTAGCGGACGTCCAGGCCGGCGAGCTGCGGCCAGGCGTCACGGGCTCGCGAGGCAGCTTCTGGGCGAGGGAGGTCTTGGTCGACTCCGGCACGGTGGGCATGGGGCATCCTGCCTGAGCTTCTGAGCCAGTGGTGCGGCAGGCTCCGGCCGGTAAGATCCACTTCTGCTGATCGGCCTGCCTGCCTTGCCCGATGTCGCTGACTGCCTCGCACAGGCGCCGGCTGACGAAGATGGCCTACGGCCACAAGTCTCCCCACCGGGCGCGGATGCGCGCAAACGTCGGGCTCAACGCGGCCAGCGGTTGCTCCAACACGCGCATCGCCCGCGAGACGGGCCTGCACCTGGATACTGTGCGCAGGGGGCGGGGGCCGGTTCGCCGAGCAGGGCATGGCCGGGCTGGCCGACCGCCGGCCCCTGGTCGCCCGCCCTCGTTCACCGCACTGCAGACCGCCAAGGTCAAGGCGCTGGCCTGCCAACTGCGCGCCGAGACCGGCGTCCCGCTCTCACGCTGCGTACCCGGAGTGGGCCCGCGAGGCCATGCAGCAGGGCATCGCCCCGTCCCTGTCGGCCTCTACCGTGCGCCGCTGGCTGGCCCAGGACGCATTCAAGCCCTGGCAACACCAGTCCTGGATCTTCATCACCGACCCTGCCTTCGGATCCAAGGCGGCCCGGGTGCTCGACCTGTACGCCCGCACCTGGCAGGGCGAACCTCTCGGGCCGGACCAGTACGTCATCAGCGCGGGGGACAAGACCTCCATCCAGGCCCGCTGCCGCTGCCACCCCACCCGCCTCCCCTCGGGCAGGCCCGGACAATGCGGGTGAGCCACGCCTACCGTTCCGGCTCTTTCGACCAGGCACCGGGCCTGGAGTATCACGGCGTGATAGCCCCCACAGCGAAAAAAGCAACAGAGCTAACGCGTCAGGAGCTCAATTGATCTGCGGCGTTAGTAGAGTGACGGACTATGACGACACCCGACACCAGGGGCGACCGAGAGAAGGTCGTCTCCAAGCTGCCCTCCTGGCTCCGTCAGGAACTCAAGGTCCGAGCCGTTCAACACGGCATCGACATGCAGGACGCGGTCGAAGCCGGCATCACCGCATGGCGCGGCCTCGGATCCAACCTTTCCCCCATCGACACATCTGGAGCGGAGTCCTTTGCGACGTTTCTGCCTGCCCAGCTGTGGACCGGATTCCGATCTGACTGCAAGCGCCGGGGGGTTTCCCTCATCCAGGGCCTGGCCCAGTCCGTGCAGGTCTGGCTGGACAACCATCCCGCTCCCGCGGTGAAGCGTCCCGACATCGTCCGACGGGTCGTCATCTGCAATCAGAAGGGCGGGGTCGGCAAGACCGCCGTCACTGCCGGAACCGGCGAGGCACTTGCGGAAGACTCCACCGTCCTTGTGCCGGTCCGAGTGTCCAAGCACTTTGCCGCACTGCTCGAAGAGGATGAGGAGGTTGCGAACGATCCACTCGCTCTGGAGGATCTTCCCGGACTCGGGCAGCGTGTCCTGCTCGTCGACTTCGACCCTCAGGGGCACCTCACCAAGCAGCTTGGTCGCGAACCCCTCCCCATGGACGGGGACTCGCTCACCAATCACATGGCCGGTGACGGCAAGGGTTCGCTGAGCGATCTCATCGTGACGATCGACGAGGACCGGTTCGGTGGGCGTCTGCATCTGCTGCCCGCATGCACCGACGCCTTCCTTCTCGACGTACGTCTCGCATCCGTCCGTGCGCGCGAGGCCGCTCTCGAACGGGCCCTTGCCGCGGTCGAGCCCGACTACGACGTCGTCCTGATCGACTGCCCGCCCAGCCTCGGGCTCAGCATGGACGCCGCCACCTACTACGGCCGCCGCCGCCCACAGGAAGTGCCCGGCAACTCCGGCGTTCTCATCGTCGTCCAGGCCGAGGACAGCAGTGCCGACGCCTATGAGCTGCTCACGTCCCAGATCGAGGACATGCGCAATGACCTGACGCTCGACGTCGACTACCTCGGCCTTGTCGTCAACCACTACGACGCCCGCCGCGGCTACATCGCCACCTCCTCGCTCCAGTCCTGGATGGCCATAAAGGATCCGCGTGTCGTAGGCGTCATCGGAGACCTCAAGGAACAGAAAGAAGCTGTCCGTGCCAAGCGACCGCTTCTTGCGTACGCACCCCGCTGCGAACAGTCCGTTGCCCTTCGCGCCCTCGCCCGGGAGATCAGCAAGTGAGTAAGGCCAAGAACCTCGGAGCCGGCGCCTCCTTCGCCCAGGCCCGCCCCATCAGTGCCCGTCGAGCCGCAATCGGGGCCGCTACCGGTGTGCCGACGGCCGGCGTGCCCGAACCCACTGAGCTCTCGGTGAGTCTCATCAGCCAGAACCCCGACAACCCTCGCGAGGAGCTCCGCGACCTCCAGGGGCTGGCGGAGAGCATCGCGGAAATCGGTCTCGTCAACGCCGTCACGGTGGCCTCCGTCGACGCCTATCTGGCGGAGCGGCCGGATCGTGCAGCGGATCTCGACGAGGGCACCCGGTACATCGTCGTCGACGGCCACCGCCGACTCGCCGCTGCGCGTCTGGCCGGGGCTACGACGATTCGCGTCAGCGTCGACAACGCCCTGGTCTCCACCGACCAGGCGCTGCTCGAAGCAGCCTTCGTCGCCAACGTCCACCGTGACGACATGAACCCCCTGGAGCAGGCCCAAGCTCTTCGCACGCTGGTCGACTTCTACGGTTCTCAGACCAAGGCCGCCAAGAGACTCGGCATCGCCCAGTCGACCATCTCGTCGAAGCTCTCCGTCCTGGACCTCGATCCTCAACTGCAATCAGACCTGTTGGAGGGGCGCCGCAAGATCGAGCACGTTCGGAATCTCTCCAAGCTGCCACCCGATGAGCAACGCCAGCAGGCGGACGCGCGGGCTGCCGCGGGGGATCAGAGGCGTTCGGCGACTCGTGAGCTATCACGCCGTGATAATCCGGAGAACCGGGAAATGGCGGAGCCCAGGGCCGCAGGAGCGACAGAGACCAGCGTCGGGGCCGAGGCTTTCGATGGCTCGGATGCTCCGGGCAGCCCGGGGGAGCAGCGCGCGCAGGTATCACGCCGTGATATTCCGGAGGCGCGTCAGACTGAGCTATCACGGCGTGATAGCTCACAGGAGAGCCAAGCGGAGCTATCACGGCGTGATAGCTCACGAGAGAGCCAAGCAGGGCTATCACGGCGTGATAGCCCCGGGGCTCGGGAATCGATGTCGCCGACGCACGATGAAGTGCCCGGGCAACGGTCGGAGCATGCCGGGCGTCAGGTGGCACCGACGCAGCTGGCTCCTGGGGAGTCGGGCATCGTGGCCCTCGGCAAAGTCACGAAGATGCCTTGGCACGACGGCCATCAGGTTGCCGACCTCGTGCTGCGGAAGATGGACGAGGCACAGCGGAAGATCCTGGTCGAGAGGATCCTTGCCGAGGACACCAACTCGGCTCGGTGAGTTACCCGGTGGAGGCGGGTCGGGGTACTGACGCAGATCTCCGACCCGCCCCGGACACCGGGATGGTGGTGGCGGTTGAGGCAAGGAACTGTTCTGTCCCGCAGGCATGGTGGCTGCCTGTGTGGCGGAAATCCCATTGCTGTGGGCCCGGATGAACATGTCCTTCGGCGGGCGCGGTTGGCCGGTATCCGGCGATGGGGAACGGGTTCAGCGACTGAAGGCCAGCGACTCAATGAACGCTGAGTCGCTTCGGCCGTAGGGGTAAAACCACAGGTCAAGGCGATAGCCGGGGGAGAGCAGCGACTGAAGCGACTCAAGGTTCAGATATATGGAGACATTCGTGCGTGTGCGTGCGCGCGTGGACGGCATATACAGGGAACTTGAGTCGCTTCAGTCGCTGCTCTGCGTTGTACAAGCTGCTGACCTGGTGTTTTGTGTGCCCGTACTCGAGCGACTGAGCGACTGGCAGCTGTTGGCCACCCAGTCGCTGGGGCTTCTTGCCGATGCGCACGTTTGTTCTGCCTCATCCGCCTCTCCTCTCCCATAGATTTCGCTAATCTGATGTTGGGATTTGAGTCGCTTCAGTCGCTCATGGGGGAAGTTAATGGCAGCTGAGCTGCAGGTTTCGCGCAGCGACCCACAGCAGTTCGTGAGACCTGCACCGGTCGCTGCGCAGCCTCTGACAACTGCCTCGTGGTGTGCGCGCCAGGGGTGGCCGGTTCATCCTCTTGCTCCGGGCCGTAAAACGCCTGTGGGCAACTGCGAGATGTGCCGCGTCCAGGGTCATGTCCGAGGGGCGTGCGACTGTATCCGTGCGGGTCGTTGGTGTCATGGATTTCATGCGGCCACGCTTGATTTCGACCGGATCCGGCAGTGGTGGGGGTCCCGACCCGATCTCGGGGTGGGCGTCGCCACCGGTCCGGCCGGCCTTGTCGTCATCGATGTCGACGCACATGCGTGTGAACTCCCCGACCGGAACCGGCTGCTGCCCGGTGTCGGGATCTCCGCCGGGGTCGACCTGACCGGGCTGTCCAACGGCTTCCACACTCTGGGTGTGCTGGCCGCCCTGCGGGGGGCAACCAGTCCGGCGGACGACGAGTCGACGTTGCGTGTCCGCACTCCGTCCGGGGGCCTGCACGTGTGGTACCGCAACGACGACGGGCACCGCTGGCAGTGCTCCTCCGGGGCGGGCGGCGGCCGTGCTCTCGCCTGGCAGGTCGATGTCCGGGCGCACGGCGGGTACATCGTGGCGCCCGGTACCGAGACCCCAGCAGGGGTCTACCGGCCGGTGGGATCCGTGCGGATGCCCGCACCGCTGCCTGCCTGGCTGGCCAGGGAACTCGAGCGCACGGGGCATCTGCCGTCCGCCTCCGTGCCTGGGAAGCGGCCCGTGCCGCCCCGCGCCCGGCAGGCGGTTCTCGCGGCGGGTGGCGGACGGGGAGCGGGGGAGCGGGTCCTGACCGGGGTGCTCGCCGAGGTCGTCGCATGCGCGGCCGTACCCGAAGGCGCCGCGTTCTCCGAGAAGCTGAACCGGGCCGCGTATACCGCTGGTGGTCTCGTCGCAGCGGGCCACATCAGCGAAGCCGAGGCCATGCGGGCGTTGCGGGATGCGGCTGAGCAGGCCCGCCCGGGGCAACAGCGGCGATGCCTGGCCATCATCCGGGGTGGTCTGAGCGCGGGTCTGGCACGCCCCATGTCCCTCGGGAGGCGTGTGTGAGTCTCGACGAGGAGAAAGCACTGTCGGTCTTCGACGTCCAGGCCGTGGCCGCGCAGATCCTTGCGCAACCCGTTCCGGCGCCCCGGCAAAGTGATGAGTTTGCTCAGTACATGGCTGTTTCCGCTTCGGAGGGGAACGGCGAGGCGACGGCGGACGGGCTGCTGCCCGATACGCTCACCGACCGCGGCAATGCCAAGTTGTTCGTCAAGCTGTATCGCAACGACTACCGGCACGTTCCGGGAATCGGCTGGTACCGGTGGGACGGCACCCGATGGCAGATCGACGAGGACGACACCGTGATGTGGTCGGCGGGCGATCTGGCGGAGTCCATCGCCACCACCGATCCGCGAGGCATCTATACCTCGGCTGCATTGCAGCAACACCGTCGTCGCGCGTTGAGCACCAGCGGGATGAACGCGATGCTGGCGCAGGCGAAGTCCGCCCCGGGAATGGTGCTCAACGCAGCGCGGCTGGACGCGGATCCGTACGCGTTGTGCACGCCGGCCGGCGTCGTCGATCTGCGTACCGGATGCATCCGTCCTGCCGAGCCCACGAAGGACTTCCACTCCCGGTCCACCTCGGCCTCGCCGGAGCCGGTGCCCACGCCGCGCTGGAACCGCTTCCTGAACGACACCTTCGGCGAGGGGCCGGACGGTGCGGAGATGATCGACTTTCTCCAGCTGCTGCTCGGCTACTCCGTCACCGGGGATGTCGGTGCCCAGGTCATGCCGTTCCTGTTCGGCTCCGGAAAGAACGGCAAATCCGTACTGCTGGACGTCCTGATGAAGCTGCTCGGAGAGTACGCGGACGCGGCACCTCCCGGGTTTCTGATGTCCCGTCCGTACGAGGGACATCCCACCGATCTGGCCGAACTGCACGGCCGGCGCGTGATCGTGTGCAGCGAGGTCAAGCCGGGGGACCGTTTCGACGAGGCCCGGGTCAAGCTGCTCACCGGCGGCGACCGGATCAAGGCGCGCCGGATGCGACAGGACTTCTTCAGCTTCGAGCCGACGCACAAGATGTGGCTGCTCGGCAACCACCGGCCCGAGGTGGGTACGGGTGGCTTCGCGTTCTGGCGGCGTATGCGGCTGATCCCGTTCGAACGGGTCGTCTCCGACGACCGCAAGATCGACAACCTGGCGGACATCCTTGTCACCCATGAGGGGCCGGGCATCCTCAACTGGCTCATTGAAGGCGCCCGTCGCTACCTCGGGGGCGACAAGGACCTCTCAGGTCCCGAGCGGGTCCGCATCGCGACCACGGCCTACGCCGAGACCGAGGACCATACCGGGCGTTTCGTCCACGAGGCCTGTCGACTTGAGGCCGATCTGCGCGCGGAACAGGCGCAGCTCTACGCGGCCTACAGGAGCTGGTGCCAGAATGAGGGCGCACCGGCGATATCGTCCCGGGCTTTCGCGGCGCGTGTCCGCGAAGTGGTGGGACTGGCGTCGCCGAAGGGAATGATTCTTTCCAACCAGCGCAAGTACTACCCGGGCATCGGCCTGCTCGCGGACGAGGAGACAGTATGAGCGCCCTCATCGCAGAGGACGAGATCGTCGACGAGATGGACCTCGTCTGGCTTGAGGACATCAGTCGGCTCGACTATGTCCGTCAGAGCCTGGACCGCTTGCCGACACGGCGGGGGAGGCCCGCATATCACCGTGACGGTCGGATGGTCGGGTACGCCCTGTTGGGGCCGAAGGCCAAGCCGTCCCGTTCCTCCGGCACGTTCAGGCGACGGGTGTTCTGGCTGCTTCCGCACGACCGGGACACCGAGCCCGACGGGCTGTACGCACGAGGGGCACCGGCGGAGGCCGTGGATGTGCGGACTCTGGCGCCGGGCAGCAAGGGGCACAAGACCGAGCGATCGGAGGGCGGACCGATGTCGTCCGCGACGCGGGAACTCCATCCATGACCTCAGCCTCAACCTTGAGTTGAGCTCCAGCAGTGGCTTCCGTCCCGGTGCCGGGTACGGTTCCTCCGGTCGCCCTCTGTTCCCTCGACGGATGGAATGGAAACAGGCCGTCCGGTATATTTCCTTCAGTGGAGGGACCGCAGCCAGGGGGAGGCGACACTGTGCAGGAGGAGCGTCCGGTACGGGCACAGGTCGCGGTGGTCGGTGGGGGGCCCGTCGGCATGCTCGTCGCCGCCGAACTGGCCGGGTACGGAGTCGACATCGTGCTCCTGGAATCCCGGTCCGATGTGTCCGAGCAGCCCAAGGCGACCACGCTGCATGCCCGGGCGGTGCAGTCCCTGGCCCGTCGCGGTCACCTGCCGGGGCAGGGGTACCCGTACACCGAAGGCGCGGCGGAGAGTCCGTTCCATTTCGCGGGCCTGCCCGGACTGACCATCACGGCTCCCGCACGCGAACCCGAGCCGATCCTCAAGTGTCCCCAGGCAGAGCTGGAGCGGCACTTCGAGGCGCGGGCACGGGCGGCCGGAGCACGGATCCTGCGCGAGCACCAGGTACTTGAGGTCGTTCAGGAGGACGGCGGGGTACGGGTCACGGCCGACGGGCCGCAGGGGACCAGGGTCTGCTTCGCCGAGTACGTGGTGGGGGCGGACGGCGCCCGCAGCACGGTCCGTGACCAGGTGGGCATCGACTCCGACACACACCCGGCGACCGTGTCCGCACTCATGGGGGCCGTCACACTCGCTCGGCCGGAGGAGCTTCCCAAGGGCTGGCACCGCACCGAGCGGGGCTGGATCGTGGCCAAGCTCGATGCGGAGGGCAGGACACACATCCGCACGCTGAACTGCGCCGGTGCCCACCCCGACCGGCAACTTCCTCCTACCTTGCAGGAGTTGTGCCGGGAGGTGTCTCGGATCGCCGGCCGGGACATCGCGATGGACGAGCCGCGCTGGCTCAGTAGGTTCAGCGACTTCGCGCGGCTGGCCCGGGCCTTCCGCGAGGGGCGGGTCTTCCTGGTGGGCGACGCGGCGCATGTCCACTTCCCGATCGGTGGACAGGGCCTCAGCACCGGAGTGCTCGACGCTCTGAACCTGGGCTGGAAGCTGGCGCTGACGGTGCACGGATCGGCGGACGCGGGTCTGCTCGACAGCTACGACCTGGAGCGCCGCCCCGTTGCCCGGCGGGTCATCGACCAGACACAGGCGCAGCTCGCCCTGATGCGTCCTGGGCCCGAACTCGACGCACTGCGAGGGGTGTTCACCGGCCTTCTGTCCGCGGACCGCGAGCACGGGTACCTCGCCGGCCTGATCAGCGCACAGGACACGGTGCTCCCGGAACACACCGAGGCATCCGGCCGGGCGACGGGAACGTTTCTCCGTAACGCGGTGCTCGGCACGGCAACCGGCGAGACCGACGTGATCGGGCTGCTGCGTGACGGCAGGCCGCTGCTGCTGCTTCTCGGTGAGGAAGACAGCGGCCATCGGGAGGCGGTACGGGAATGGCAGGGGGTCCTGCATGTGGTCCGGGCCCGGACCACATCCGAGGTGCCGCACGATGCGATGCTGGTGCGGCCCGACGGCTACATCGCCTGGGTACCGGGGGAAGGCCGTGACCTGACGGAGGTGCTGTCGGCGCACTTCGGCAAGGGTGTGGTTCCCGAGCGTGCGGCCCCTGAGGGCTTCGCTTCTGTGGGGCACCCTTGACGATGCCCCACAGAAACATCCGGTGCTCAGCCGGCGGCTTCGACGAGGTCCCGCATTTCGGCCGCCTTCACGGCCTCGGCGTAGACCGAGGCTCCGCGGCCCTCGGAGAGGTCGAGCGAGGCGAGGATGGAGGGCACCACCGCGCTGGGCAGCACATGACGCATCAGCGCGGACACCCGTCCCACAAGGTCGCGGTACTCACAGACGGCCTGCGACATCGACTGGATGCCGGCGAAGGAGCCGACGATGACATCGGCCGTCTCGGACGGCGAGATGTGGGGCAGCAACTCGCCCTGGGCCTGTGCCCGCTGGAGCAGATCGAGGCCGACCTCGCTCCAGCGCAGGAACGGACCGCTGCGGTCGAGGCTCTGCGCCAGCTGGTCCATCGTCAGCCGCACGCCGGCGCGCACCATCGGGTCGGTCTGCAGCCGATGGGCATGCAGCATCACAACGTCCACGATCTCCTGCACCTTGGAGGCGCGGACAGGAACGATGATCCGCTGGTCCTGCTCGGCGAGAACGCCCTGAGCCAGGTCTTCCTTCGAATGGAAGTGGAAGTACAGCGCGCCCTTGGTGACTCCCGCCTCGGTGAGGATCTGGGAGATCGTGGCCGCTTGGTACCCGCATTCCTCGAAGACCTTGGCCGCCGCCGAAAGAATCCTCCGACGGGTACGGATGGCTCGTAGCTGCTCAGCCACTCTGCCTCCTCCCTCCTCAGTGTGGTCGAACGTCGGGAGGCCGGTAAAGAAACCGTCCAGTTCGTATCTTACAGGCCGCTTCCTCGCCCGTACCGGCCGAGGAAATGTCGGACAAGAGAGGGAAGTTCATGATTCTTGTCACCGGTGCCACGGGGACCATCGGGCGGGAAGTGGTCCGCAGGATCCCCGCTGACCTGGCAGTTCGCATCATGGCCAGGGATCCGGGGCGGGTCGCGGGTGCAGGTGCGGGTGCCGAGGTCGTATCCGGGGATTATTCCGACCCGGCCTCACTGGTGGGTGTTCTGCATGGGATTCGCACCGTTTTTCTGGTGACCAACCCCGGCGGGGACGACGACTCGAACTTCATCCGGGCCGCCGGGTCGGCGGGAGTGAGGCACGTGGTGAAACTGTCCGCGGCCGCCGTCGCGGACAGCCGGGCCGAGGACCTGATCACCCGGTGGCAGCGCCGCAACGAAGACCTGCTGCGCGGATCCGGTATGGAGTGGACCCTGCTGCGTCCGCGTGCGTTCATGTCCAACACGCTTTCCTGGGTGGGCTCCATCCGGTCGGACCATGTGGTGCGGGCCCTGTACGGGGCGTCGGCCAACGCCTGCGTCGATCCGCGTGACGTGGCGGAGGTGGCGGTACGCGCCCTCACGGAGGACGGCCACGTGGGCAGGACCCACACGCTGACCGGGCCGGAGGCGATCACCGCGGTCGAGCAGACGGCTCGGCTCGCCGAACTGCTGTGCCGTCCGCTCCGTTTCGAGGAGCTGGAGCCGGAGCAGGCCCGTGCCGCACTGGGCGCACGCTATCCGGCGGACATCGTCGAGGCGCTGCTGGAAAGTGCGGAGCGCGGCCGCGAGGGTTCGAAGGCAGAGGTGGACGGCACGGTTGCCGCTCTGCTCGGCCGGCCGGCCGGGACGTTCCGCGGATGGGCGAGCGATCACCTGAGTGCCTTCGGGTGAGTGCTGTCGCTCACCGGTGAGGGCATAGGGGCGACGGTTGCCCGGCGGGGGGCAGCCGTCGACCGTCGCGGGTAGGCCTTGTTCGCCACGGGTCAGATGCCGTTCGTCGGAGGTCGGATGCCGTGCGACCCGGCCGTCACCTTGGAGTTGAAGACGAGCGCACCGTCCTGATGGGCGGTCACCAGGACAGTCTGTTCGCCTTCGGGGGCCGTGTCGGGCAGCAGGCACGCCTCGATCACGCATGGGGAGTCCAGCTCGACGTACCGCTTGAACTCATTGGCGATGCCGAGCGGGAGGTAGGAGGACCGGCCGAGGGCCGATGCCGTGGCCTGGCGGGCGGCTTCGATCAGCACCATGCCCGGCACGTGGTCGACCACGTGCTCGAAGAGCACAGGGTGCCGTGTGTCCACCCGCAGCTGCCAGCGGTTCTGTTCGCTCGTGGGGGAGAGCACGACGTCCATGGGCGATATGCGCCCGACGCTCTGCGGGGCCGCAGGGCTGATCAGCGGCAGCTGATACCGGCCTCCGCCGGGCACGTGCTCGCCGCGCACCCGGCGGTAGACCGCAGGGGACATGCAGGAGAAGGAGCCGCCCCCGGTCGCGACGACGTTCCCGTCGCGGTGGAAGACCGTCTCGAAACGCAGCCCCGACAGGTTCTTGCCACGCCGGTTGATCTCCGTGCAGTCGACGTCGATGCTGAGCGTGGCGGGCTCGTACCCCATCCGCAGATGCTCTGGACGTACGGCGATGTCGAGGTCCCGGACGAGGAACTGGTGGCCGAAGGGCACGCCGAACTCCGCGTGTCCCAGAAGGATGCCGATCTGGCGGATCGTCTCGCAGCCTATGAGCGGATCGTGGTAATTGTCCGCGACCGGAGTGAAGAAGCTGTGACCGCGTGGCCATTGGGCGGATATGACGAAGTGGGTGTCGTCCACCCGCTCCCAGTCGGTGAGCATGACCTCCGCGACGGCGGACCGGTGTACGAGTTCCCTGGGGACGGTGGTGGTCAAAGAGACGGGGTAGAAGCCGCCGGGCTTGATCGTGGAAGCCTTGGAGCCTCTTGCCATTTCTCTGTCGAACACTGTTGGTCCGACTTGAAACGTGCTCGCAGACATTGCTCCCCCTTGGCTGGTGCGAGAGGTGTGTTCAGGAATGGGCTGTTCCTTGGCCTGAAAATACATACCAACCGGTTTAATTTCTAGTGTCTCTGGCGCCTTGTCACCGAAAACAGCGGAGGCATCCATTCCGATCTGCCTGTTCTGGGAGATGGGGCCGGGTCGACGCGTCCCGGTGTCGAGCCTGCGTCCGTTTCTGGTCCGACGTGGTTCGAGCGTGACACAAGTTGCCCTCGAGTGGGATGTCTCAAGCGGCGCCCGCAGCGTTCTGGCGGGCAGACCGGGGCCGGGCCGCATGCGACGGGTGGATAGGGAAACTATTCAGAAACCGCACGCACGGTTTGTTAGAGTCGTCGCCTGCCCTTCGGCAAGCACGGCAACCCCCGGCAGTGACGGAGCAGTTGATGGTCAAGCAGGAACGTGCGGCGCGTACACGCGAAACGCTGATCCGGTCCGCGGCCGAGGTCTTCGACCGGGAGGGATTCTCGACGGCCTCGCTCACCGCGATCAGCTCGCGGGCAGGGGTGAGCAACGGGGCGCTGCATTTTCACTTTGCCAGCAAGGCCATCCTGGTGGATGTCGTCGAGGAGGCGGCGGTGACCAGGCTGCTGTCCGTGACGAACGGTGCCCTGCCGTTCAGGGGGAGCCGAGTGCAACTCCTCGTCGATGTCACGCACGCGCTCACCGAAGCGCTGCGCGGCGATGTGGTGCTGCGGGTCGGCTTCGCGCTGAGCGGCGAGACGTCCCGCCCACCCCGGATGGACCTGCGGCGACACTGGCGGTGCTGGGTCGAGGAGACGCTGAGACAGGCCGAGGCCGAAGGCGAGCTGCGCCGGGGGACGGCGGTGCAGGACGTGGTGACCGCAGTGGTGGCGACGACCGTGGGATTCGAGGTGCTCGGGGTCCGGGACTCGGCATGGCTCTCGGAGTCGACGGTCATGCGGTTCTGGCGGCTGCTGCTGCCGACACTCGTACCGGCGGCGCGTCTCGATGCGATCGAGGCCGGCGGAACCCGGCGGCCGCATCCGGTGGCGTGACGGAGCCGCGCTGCAGAACAGATCGCTGTGGGCGGTGAACAGCCACCGAACAGCGCGAGCGCCAGGCTGCAGATGGCCCGGGGTCTGAGCGAACAGTTCCACCGTTCCTGTTGCTTGGCACACATGTTTGCGGGTGCTCGGTCAAGCAAGGGGACCTGGCCCCGGGCCTCGGCCTTGCCGCCGCCATGAACCGCCTTTGTGTCCGCTCCTACTGCGCGGCAGCGGCGGCGTGTGCGCTCTTCTTGCGCGCGCGGTAGGCGGCCGCCTTGATCTTGTTGCCGCAGGACTCCATGCCGCACCACTGCCGCCGCATGCCCCGGGAGCGGTCGATGTAGATACGGGTGCACTCGGGATTGTCGCACTCCTTGAGCAGGGGTACGTCCGGCCCGCTCAAGAGCTCGACCGCATGGCGCGCCACAGTGGACAGGGCTTCGCCCGGCGTCGCTTCCGTCCAGCGCCCAGAGACGGTGAGCTGCGGTGCGGCGGGCGGTCTGCGCGCCGCACCGTTCAGCACCTCCAGTGCTTTGTCGGCGTACTCCTCACCGAGCCGACGGGCCGTGACCAGTTGGTAGACGGCCTCTCGTACAGCCTTCGCGCGGTCCACGTCGGCCTGGTCGCCGGGGAAGACCGCGTCGACGATGCCGGATTCCAGGTACCACGCCCGCAGCCGCTCCGGCGTCACGAACATCTCGAACCGCATCGAGCGCCGTGCCCGGAGTGTCGCGGCGAAGTCGAGCGCCGGGTTTCCGCATACGAAGACATGGTCCAGATTCACATCACCATTCTGGCAGGTGACTATTGCGTCAGTAAGGCTCGCCACCTGCCGGACCGGTGGCCGTCCCCGTGCTGCCGTCCCCGTACTCCCGGCCGGAGCGCAGCCGGATCTCGCGGCCCTGCCAGCGTCCACGCAGCCAACGGTCGTGGCTGGCCAGGACGATTGCGCCGGGCCCGGTGCCCAGGGCGGCCTCCAGCTCGTCGCACAGCCGTGGGGACAAGTGGTTCGTCGGCTCGTCGAGCAGCAGCAGCTCCGGTGGACGCGCCACCAGGAGCGCCAGCGCGAGCCGACGGCGCTGACCGACCGACAGTAGGCCGACCGGCTTGTCCAGATCCGCCTCGTGCAGCAGACCCAGCGAGCCCAGCGGGACCGCCTCCGCTCGCTCTGCGCCGAGCGAGCGCTCGTAGGTCTCACGCCCGGTCCGGTCGGGCCGGCCGAACACGGTGTCCTGGGCCAGCAGCCCCACTGTCAGCCCCTGCCGCCGCCTCACCTCGCCCTCGGCCGCGAGCCGCCCGGCGAGCACGGACAGCAGCGTCGACTTGCCCGCGCCGTTTCCTCCCGTGACAAGGAGGCGCTCGGTCGCCGGTACGTCCAGGCGCCCGACGGCCAGCCGGCCCGGCACCCGCACGTCGCGGAGGGAGATCAGGTCGTCGTCCACCAACCCCTCGGCGGACGAAACGGTGACGGCGAGTGCGGTCCCGTGGAAACGCAGCGGCTGCGGCGGCTCACCGACCTGCCTGCGCTCCAGCCCGTCCAGCCTGCGGGTGGCGTTGCGCACCCGCCGGGAGATCTGGCTCTGCACCCGGCCGCCCCGGTGGCCGTACCCCATCTTCTCGTTGTCGCGCCGCTCCCGGTCGGGCGCCACCCGGTGCGCGGTCACACCGGCCGAGTGGCGCAGCGCGGCCAGCTCTTCCTGCTCCTCGGCGTACCGTCGCTCCCAGCGTTCCCGCTCGGCACGCTTCTCGGTCAGATAGGCGCTGTAGTTGCCGCCGTAGCGGACCGGGCCGTCCACGGCCGGATCGAGGTCGATCAGATCCGTGCAGACGGCGTCGAGGAAGGCCCGGTCGTGGCTGGCCACCACGACGATCCCGGGCAGGCCGCGCACCTGCTCCTCCAGGAAGGCGGCGGCGCCGTCGTCGAGATGGTTGGTCGGCTCGTCCAGCAGCAGTGCCGAAGGGCGCCGGACCAGCAGAGCGGCCAGCGCCAGACGGCCGCGCTGCCCGCCGGAGAGGGAGCCGAGCGCCCGGTCGTGCCGGAACGACCCGAGGCCGAGCCCGTCGAGCACGATCGCGGCACGTCGGTCCGCGTCCCAGACCTCCCGCTCCTGGGCCTGTTCGAGCCGCCGGCCGTACGCGTCGAGCAGCTCGGCGTACCCGGGGGAGTCTTGCGGGACATGGGCGAGCTGCCCGGTGAGACGTTCGAGCTCGGCCAGGTCGTCACGGGCCTCGCGCAGGGCTTCGTCCAGCACGTCGGCAATCGTCGACGCGTCGTCGAACGGCATCTCCTGGTGCAGGAAACCCAGGTCGGCCGGGCGCGTGACGGTCCCGGCATCGGGGTCGTCCACTCCGGCGAGCAGCCTCAGCAACGTCGACTTGCCGACGCCGTTCTCCCCGATCAGCCCGATGCGGTGGCCGGGGGAAGCGGTGAGGGAGACGCCGTCGAGGACCCGCTTGGTCCCCAGGGTGCGGACGACGTCGTGGGCGAGCAGAGCCGGTCGAGACATGATGGTCCACCTGACGTGATCGGTGTTCGGCCCGCCGGGTGGTGACCCACCTCGGGCGCGGGCCCGGTCGGCACGCCGGCGGCTCACACCTCGGGCGCTCCCGTCTCCGTCAGCTCACCGTCGGCCAGCCGCAGCCACCGGGCCACGCCGATCCGCGCCAGAAAACGTTCGTCGTGGCTGACCACCACAAACGCCCCCCGGTACGAGCCCAGCGCGCTCTCCAGCTGACCGGCGCCGACCAGGTCGAGGTTGTTCGTCGGCTCGTCCAGGAGCAGCAGCTGCGGAGCCGGTTCGGCGCACAGGACACAGGCCAGGGTGGCACGCAGCCGCTCGCCTCCGGACAGCACCCCGACGGGCAGATGGGCCCGGGGGCCCCGGAAGAGAAAGCGGGCGAGCAGGTTCATCCGCTCCGCCTCCGGCCGGTGCGGCGCGAAGGCGGTGAAGTTCTCGGCGACGGTACGGTCCGGGGCCAGCAGGTCCAGCCGCTGCGAGAGGTATGCGATCCGGCCGTCGGCGCGCTTGATCTGCCCGCCGTCCAGGGCGAGTTCGCCGTTGAGCAGCCGCAGCAGCGTGGTCTTGCCGGAGCCGTTGGGACCGGTCAGCGCGATGCGTTCGGGACCCCGGACGGTCAGATCGACGCCCGGTGCGGCGAACACGGGCCGTCCGGCGTGGCGGACCTGCATGTGTTCACCGAGGACGAGGGTGCGCCCGGCGGGCACGTCGGTGTCCGGCAGGTCCAGTGTGATGCGCTGCTCGTCGCGCAGGGCGCGCCCCGCCTCGTCCAGCCGGGCCCTGGCCTCGCTGACCCGGGACGCGTGCAGCTGCCCCGACCGGCCCGCGGACTCCTGGGCGCCTCGCTTCATGTTTCCGGCGAAGATGCGGGGCAGGCCTGCGCTCTTGAGATTGCGGGCGGCATTGCTCGCGCGGCGCTCGGCGCGTTCGCGGGCCTGCTGCATCTCCCGCTTCTCCCGCTTCAGCTCCTGTTCGGCGTTGCGGATGTTCTTCTCGGCGACCTCCTGCTCGGCTCGCACGGCTTCTTCGTATTCGGTGAAGTTTCCACCGTAGAAGCGCAGTTCACCGCGTTCGAGTTCGGCGATGCGCTCCATGCGGTCGAGCAGTGCCCGGTCGTGGCTGACCAGCAGGAGGCAGCCGCCGAAGTCCTCCAGCACGTCGTAGAGCTTGTGACGGGCTTCGAGGTCGAGGTTGTTGGTGGGCTCGTCGAGCAGCAGTACGTCGGGCCGCTTCAGCAACTGGGCCGCCAGGCCGAGCGAGACGACCTGGCCGCCGCTGAGCGTGCTCAGGCTCCGGTCGAGGGTGAGATCGGTGAGGCCGAGCCGGTCCAGTTGGGCGCGGGTGCGTTCCTCGATGTCCCAGTCGTCGCCGATGGTCGTGAAGTGTTCCTCGCTCACGTCCCCGGACTCCACGGCGTCCAGGGCCCGGATGACCTCGGCGACGCCCAGGACCTCGGCGACCGTGAGGCCACCGGCCAGGGGAAGGGTCTGCGGGAGGTGGCCGAGCGTGCCGCCCACGGAGACGGACCCGGTGCTGGGCCGCAGCTCACCTGCGATGAGTTTGAGCAGGGTGCTCTTGCCGGAGCCGTTGGGCGCGACCAGGCCCGTCCGGCCGCTGCTCAGGGTGAAGGACAGGTCCTCGAAGACCGGGGTGTCGTCGGGCCAGGCGAAGGACAGGTTGGAGCAGACGACGCAGGTGTCGGACATGAAGAGACCTCGAATGAGATACGGGCAGGCAGAGACTGGTGCCCGGGACATGGAAGAAGGGGACGACTGAACGGCCACGACGGCGATGCTCCTGGGCATCGGCCGGTGGCCTGACAGGTCGGGGTATCACCCCGAGATGTCGTCGTCACCCACCATGTCTGGTCTCCTCAATGCATGATCAAAGCTCTTCCGAGCCTAGCAGGCCACAGAGATCTGCTCGCCGACATGGAGCGATTGCGCGAACACCTGGGCGTCGACCGGTGGTTGCTCTTCGGCAGCTCCTGGGGCTCCACGCTCAGCCTCGCGTACGCCGAGCGGTACCCGGAGCGGGTGTCCGAGATCGTGCTCGCCGCGGTCACCAGCACCCGCCGCTCCGAGATCGACTGGCTCTACCGGGGCGCGGGCCGCTTCTTCCCGGAGGCATGGCAGCGGTTCCGGGAAGGTGTCCCCGAGGCCGGACGGGACGGCGATCTCGTCGGAGCCTACGCGCGCCGCATGGAGCACCCCGACCCGGACGTACGGGCCAAGGCCGCGACCGACTGGTGCGCCTGGGAGGACGCGGTCCTGTCCGCGGAGCCGAACGGCTCGCCCAACCCGTACGGCAGCAGGCCGCCACGGGCCATGCTGGGGCTGGTACGGATCTGCTCGCACTACTTCGCCCATGGGGCCTGGCTGGAGGAAGGCCAGTTGATCCGCGACGCCGGACGCCTGGCAGGCATCCCCGGCGTCCTGATCCACGGCCACCTCGACATCAGCGGCCCCCTCGACACGGCCTGGGACCTCTCCCATGCCTGGCCCGGCGCGGAACTCGTGGTCGTCTAGGACTCCGGGCACAAGGGCAGCGCCGCCATGAGCGCGGCTCTGTACGCGGCGTTCGAGCGTTTCGCGCAGCAGTAGGAGTAGGAGTAGGAGAAGTACGGGCTTCACCCCAGGAACGCTGCAACAGTTGCCACGAACCGGTCCGCGTCGTCGAGCCAGGGGCAGTGCCCTGCCCCATGTTGGACCTCCGGCCAGAGCAGTAACCCACGCGCGGGCAAGGAGCCCGTCCTCTGCGTGCCGTAGGGGCAGCGGGGTGGGCTCTTTTACGGCCGTGACTGCGAGGGCAGGGTGAGGATTTCGGCTCCGTCGTCGGTGATGGCGATGGTGTGCTCGCTGTGTGCGGTCCGGCAGCCCGTCGCGCTGCGCAGCGTCCAGCCGTCGGCGTCGGTGACGAGGGTGGCGGTGTCGGCCATGATCCAGGGCTCCAGGGCGAGCAGCAGGCCGGGGCGCAGCTTGTATCCACGGCCGGGCCGTCCGGTGTTCGCCACGTGCGGGTCCTGGTGCATGGTCGAGCCGATGCCATGGCCTCCGAACTCGGTGTTGATCGGGTAGCCCGCCTCACTGAGGACCGTGCCGATGGCGTGGGAGAGGTCGCCGATGCGTGCCCCCGGCTTTGCGGCGGCGATGCCGGCGGCGAGCGCCCGTTCGGTCGTCTCGATCATCGCGACGCTCTCCGCAGGCCTGGCCTTGCCCACCAGGAAGCTGATCGCGGCGTCCGCGGCCACCCCACCCCTGGCGACGGCCAGGTCGAGGGTCAGCAGGTCCCCGTCGGCCAGCGTGTAGTTGTGGGGCCGCCCGTGGAGCACGCCGTCGTTGACGGCCGTGCAGATGTAGTGACCGAACGGGCCGCGCCCGAAGGAAGGCGCGTAGTCGACGTAGCAGGACTGCGCTCCTGCCTCGGTGATCATCTCCTTGGCCCACTGGTCGATGTCCAGCAGGTTGGTCCCGACCGTGCTGCGCTGCTTCAGCGTGTGCAGGATGTCTCCGACCAGGGTGCCGGTGCCCCTCGCCCGCTCAAGCTGCGCGGAGTTCAGGATCTCAATCATGGGGGCCTCTCACAGTACGTCCAATAACTATCCCGGTCTAACTATACCGGTATTAGAATGGGGGCATGGTCAGGTTGCCGCTCACCCCCGCCGAGGTAGAACGCGGTCAGCGCCTCGGCGCCCTGCTCCGCCGAGCCCGGGGCTGCCGCTCGATGCTCGACGTGGCACTTGCTTCGCACATTTCGCCGGAGACTCTTCGGAAGATCGAATCCGGCCGTGTGGCCACCCCCGCCTTCCCGACCATCGCAGCGATCGCCGACACCCTGGGCCTGTCTCTCGACGCGGTCTGGGCCGAGATCAGCCAGCCGGAGCGCACCATCGAGGATCAGTCGGTCCTGTCTGTCGCACGGCATGCATCGCTGGTTTCGTAGGGCCGTGCTCAGAGAGGCAGCGGTTCACTGACCGCGCTGTGCCGGTACGCCTGCCCGCATGCTGATCACCTCGTCGGCCGGCCCGCTCCAGGACGACGACACCGCCGATCTCCTTGCCCCCGTTGTGGCCATACGGACCTGCGGCCTTGTGGGAAGGACCGACCAACCGCTAAAGGCCGGGCTCGCTCGACGTGGTCGGCTGCAGGCGCGGATGATCCGCAGCAACCGTCTGTCCTCGTCGTCATCGATCTCCCGGACCTGTACCCGTTCATTGCCTCGATCGGGTAGCCGGCCTTCACCCGGCGTAGTGGCTCCGTGGCTGCGCACCTCCCGGATCACGGAACCCCGGCGATCAAGGATCAGGCGCTGAGACCTGGGCAGGCGGAGGTGGTCGGCCAGTCACTGCTCCAGCGTCTTGCGCTGAGTCATGAGGTGGATACGCGCAGCGTCAGACCCGACTGGTGGAAGGGATGGCGATCCCGTCGCACACGGGGGACCCTGGAATCAGGCATCAGGGAGGAGAGATGATCATGGATCGCTATCCGCCCATCGGTGACCACGGCCTCGTCGGTGACCTGCAAACCGCTGCTCTGGTCTCGTCCCAGGGGGTCGTCGACTGGCTCCCGGCTCCCAGGTTCGACTCGCCCAGTGTCTTCGCTGCCCTGCTCGACCACGACCGTGGCGGCTACTTCCTGTTCGCGCCGGAAAGTCAGAACACCACCTGCAAGCAGCTCTACTACCCCGACACCGCAGTCCTGGTGACGCGATTCATGTCGCCGGACGGAGTCGGCGAAGTCTTCGACTGCATGCCACCGGACCGCACCGGAACCCCCACAGACCGGCATGTGCTGATCCGCGGCGTGCGGGCAGTGCGCGGAACGGTGCGCTTCACTTTGGAGTGCCGTCCACGCTTCGACTACGGCCGGGCCACCCACCAGCTCGACGTGCAAGACGGTACCGCTGCGTTCCGGGCACAGAACGCCACTGCCTATCTGCAAAGCACCTTCCCCCTCGAGCAGGACGGTACGGATGTGCGGGGTGCGGTGACCTTGAGGTCGGGCGAGATGGCCGCGGCGGTGTTCACCGTCGACGGACCCGATGGCGAGCCCCCGCCGCCGGTCACCCATGGCCAGGCGATGGAACGGTTCTGGGAGGTGGTGGAATTCTGGCAGGACTGGGTCCACTCCTCCCGGTACCGCGGCCGGTGGCCGGGTGTGGTGCAGCGCTCGGCCATCACGCTCAAGCTGCTCACCTACGCCCCCACAGGTGCTCCCGTCGCCGCCGCCACCATGGGTCTGCCCGAGCAGATCGGGGGTGAACGCAACTGGGACTACCGCTACACCTGGGTCCGTGATGGCTCCCTGTCCGTGCGTGCTCTGCTCGACCTGGGGTTCGCCGAGGAAGCGGCGCAGTTCACTCACTGGATGAGGGACCGCCTCCAGGCCCGGGAGGGCGTCGATGGCGAGCCGCTGCAGATCATGTACCGCGTCGACGGGGATCCCGAGCTGTCGGAAGAGGTTCTCTCACACTTCGAAGGCTATCGGGGGTCGTATCCGGTGCGGGTGGGGAACGCCGCGGCTGATCAGCTGCAGCTGGACATCTACGGGGAGGCGCTCTATGCCTTGTCGGAGGGGCATGAGGCCGCCATGGGAGGCAGCTACCACGGCTGGAAGAACGTCGCACGGACACTGGACTGGCTGGCCGATTCCTGGGATCGCGCCGACGAGGGCATCTGGGAGACCCGCGGCGGACGCCAGGACTTCACCTTCAGCCGGGTGATGTCATGGGTGGCCTTCGACCGGGGGCTGCGCCTGGCGAGAGAACACAGCCGTCCCGCCGACGCTCCTCGTTGGACCGCGGCTCGCGACGCGATCCTCGAACAGGTGATGGAGCGGGGCTGGAACGAGAAGGAGCAGGCCCTCGTCCAGCACTACGGAAGCGATGTCCTCGACGCTTCGCTGCTGCTGGTTCCGCGCGTCGGGTTCCTGGCTCCCAGGACGGTGAGCTGGCTGTCGACGCTCGACGCGATGGAGCGCACGCTGGTGTCGGACAGCCTCGTCTACCGCTACGACCCTGCGGCCTCCCCGGACGGTCTGCGGGGCTCCGAAGGCACGTTCAGTCTCTGCACCTTCCTCTATGTGGACGCTCTTGCTCGCGCCGGGCGGGTTCGTCCGGCGCGCTATGCCTTCGAGAAGATGCAGACCTATGCCAACCACGTCGGCCTGTTCGCTGAGGAGATCGGCCCCAGCGGCGAGCAGTTGGGCAACTTCCCGCAGGCTTTCACCCATCTGTCGCTGATCATGGCCGCCACCACCCTGGACGACGCCCTTGACGAACAGCGCGACCGAGGACGACGGTTCCGCTGACTTGAGGTCAAGGGTGTTTTGAGGTCAAGGGCACTCCTGGGAGCACAGGACTCTTCATCGGGATGCGCAGGCGAACGGCGCGCTTGCCGCGTGTCGGGCGGGACAGAGGGTGCCGCCCGAGGTCGCCACGCCGCAGTTCACCCGCCGGTGGCAAAGCCGGGGAAAAGGGTCATGCCACCGTCCACGTAGAGCGTGGTGCCCACCACGTAGTCCATCAGGTCCGAGGCGAGCCCGACGACCGCTTGGGCGATGTCCTCCGGATCACCGACGCGCCCGTAAGGAATCAGCTGCAACAGGGACTTCTCGGCATCGGGAGTGTTCCAGGCGCTGCGATTGATGGGAGTCCTGATGGCGCCCGGAGCAACTGCGTTGACCCGGATCCTGCGGGGTGCGAGCTCCTGGGCGAGCGTCTCCATCATCATCTGCACGCCACCTTTGGAGGCCGCGTAGTTGACGTGGCCGGCCCAAGGGATGAGTTGGTGCACCGAGCTCATGCAGATGATCTTCCCGGCAGCTCGCGAGACCTCGGGGACGACTCCCCTTCTCAAGAACTCCTTCGTCGCCTCCCGAGCGCACAAGAACTGGCCGGTGAGGTTGACGTCCAGCACCTTCTGCCACTGGGCCGTCGTCATCCCGGTGAACGGAGCGTCGCGCTGCAGCCCGGCGTTGGCCACGAGGATGTCGATGGTCCCGAATTCCTGGACCATCCGTTCGATCATCGCGACGACCTGGTCCTCCTGGGAGACATCGGCCTCGTAGGCCGCCGCGTGCACTCCGAACCCGGAGATCTCCTCGACCACCTGCTCGGCATCCTCACGCCCGGCGACGTAGTTCACGACCACGTCGGCTCCGGCACGCCCCAGGCCGATGGCCGTCGCCTTGCCGATGCCCGAGTTCGCGCCGGTGACGAGTGCCTTCTGACCTTTCAGCAGACGCGCGGGAATGACGCCCTGAGGGGCTCCCTGAGTCACGCTCACGCCCGTTCTCCTCCTCGACTGGCTGACCTCACGGCCTCGTGTGAGTCGGGTCGACTCCTGCCGACACCGAACCATCCGAAAGCCCGGGCCACACGTCGGGCGCCGGCAGATTGCGCCGGTCAGCCGAACGGGCCCGGGAGCCTGGGGGGGCATGAGCCCGGCACCCTCGGCAGGACAGCCCTTGCGCGGAGTGCGGGCGACGTATGCCCGGGATAGGCTGTTTGGTACAAAGAGCTGAATTTGCAACGATTTTACCGACTGGTCGCCTTGTACGCGTAACCAAATCTTTCTGCGACGACCCGACGAGCGCGGTGCCCCCTCGCAGTCCGCGTAGGTGGGCAACGGCGAAATCCCTTATCTTCGGCCGTCTCGCGCCATGCGCGCCGGAATGGCATCGGCTTCCGGGCCCGCAGTTGCAGTCCCTGTGGAGGTCGGGATGAGAGTTGTCGTTGATCTTTCCCGATGTGAAGGGTACGCGCAGTGCGCCTTCCTGGCTCCGGACGCGTTCCGGATGCACGGCGAGGAAGCGCTGATGTACGACCCGAACCCCGATGACGCCCGGCGCGACCAGGTGCTGCGTGCCGCGGCAGCCTGCCCTGTCCAAGCAATTCTGGTCGACCAGTTGGAGGGCCGGGACGCGCCGATGGAGGCGTCGCCGTCATGACCAGCGCCGAAAATCTGCAAGCGTTCAGGCGCGATGGCCGCGTCGTAGTCGTCGGGGCGTCACTGGCGGGGCTGCGGGCCGCGGAGGCGCTGCGCGACGAGGGTTTCGCCGGGTCGTTGACCATGATCGGCGATGAGCTGAGCGAGCCCTACGACCGGCCTCCCTTGTCCAAGCAGGTACTGACCGGGTGGGTGCCGGCCGGGAACACCGATCTGCCGCGCCGTCGTGACATCGATGCGGAGTGGCTGCTGGGCGTGCCCGCCAGCGGGCTGGACCTGGCGGCCAACCAGGTGCGTCTTGCGGACGGACGCGAGGTTCCCTTCGACCGGGTGTTGATCTCCACCGGAGTTCGGGCCCGGCCCTGGTTCGTCGAGAGCGAGGCGGCTCTGGACGGAGTGTTCGTCGTGCGCACGCGCGAAAACGCCGAGGGCCTACAACGAGCCCTCGCCGCTGAGCCCTCCCGCGTTCTGGTCATCGGTGCGGGGTTCACCGGCTCCGAGATCGCCTCCATCTGCCGCGAGCGGAACATCCCGGTGACCGTCGCCGAACTCGCGCCGGCCCCGCTGGTCGGGGCACTCGGTGCCATGATCGGTGAGGTCGCGGCGGACTTGCAGCGTACTCACGGTGTGGACCTGCGCTGCGGCGTCAAGGTGACCCGACTGGAGGGCGACGCGCAGGGGCGGCTTCGGCGTGCCCACTTCGACGACGGCAGCACGATCGACACCGACGTGGCGGTGGTGGCACTCGGGGGCATCCGTAACACCGAGTGGCTGCGAGACTCGGGCCTGGCGGCGGGTGTCTGGGGAATCGCCTGCGACACGGGTTGCCGCGCTCTCGACCTCAACGGCCTGGTCACCGACGATGTCTTCGTCGCCGGAGACGTGGCACGCTGCCCGAACCCGGTCTACGAGTACCGACTCATCTCGCTGGAGCACTGGGCAAACGCCGTGGAGCAGGCCCAGGTCGCGGCGCACAACATGGTCAGTGCCCAGGCGGACCGCTGGCCCCATCTGTCCATCCCGCGGTTCTGGTCGATCCAGTTCGGCGTCAATATCAAGTCCGTCGGCGTGCCGACCTTCGCTGACGAGGTGGTCGTCAGCCAGGGATCGGTGCCCGACCACCGCTTCGTCGCCGCGTACGGCTATCGGGGCCGCGTCACCGCGGCAGTGAGTTTCAACAACGCGAAGTGGCTGGATCACTACCGAGGGCTCATTGAGACGGCCGCACCTTTCCCGCCCCCCTGTCCCACGCCCGACCAGCCCGCCGACATGAAACCAGTGCCTGTCGACTTCCCCGGCCCCGTCCTGCTCGCCCAGGGCGCCACTGTGGTCGTCACCGGCCACGACCCGAGTGAGCGACGCGTCACGGCCGCGTTCCAGCACCGATAGGAGGGAAGCGAGATGACCACGACCGAGACGCCCGACATGCTGCGCCGGATCCTCGACTACTCCTCCCGGGCCGACCCGTACCCTCTGTATGCCGAGCTGCGCAGGACTCCGGTGGCCCGGCAGGCGGACGGTAGCTACGTCATCAGTACCTATCGCGAGATCGCGGACATCCTGCACAACCCGCAGCTGAGCTCGGACACGCGCAATCTCTCCCATCCGACGGCCGGAGCCGAGGAGCAGACCACGCCGGCGTTCATCAACCTCGATCCTCCCGAGCACGACCGCCTGCGGCGCATGGCGATGCGCCATTTCGGCCCCCCGCACACCCCGGGGCTGGTGACCGGCATGGAACCTTTCCTGACCGCCACCGTCAGCAGCCTGATCGACGACTTCGCGGGCAAGGAGCAGATCGACGTCGTCGACGACTTCGCCTATCCGTTCCCCGTGACTGTGATCTGCCACCTTCTCGGCGTGCCACGCGAGGACGAACCGAGGTTCCACTTGTGGGTCGACGACATCGTCAACTCGATCGACTACGACCCCAAGACCGACCCGAAGGAAAAAATGGACAAGGGCGTGCAGGCCCGTAAAGACCTTCGCCATTACCTCGGCGGGCTGCTGGAGCAACGCCACGACCGATCGGGCGACGACCTGTTGTCACGGATGGCCAATGATGACGGGCCCGACGGGCGGATGACCGACGAGGAAATCGTCGCCACTGCCAATCTGCTGCTGATCGCCGGCCACGAGACCACCGTCAATCTCATCACCAACGGCATGCTGACTCTGCTGCGCCACCCGCAGGTGCTGCAACGACTGTGCGACGAGCCGGACTTGGTCGTTCCACTGGTGGAGGAGCTGCTGCGCTACGAGCCTCCCGTGCACATCATTCCCTGGCGGGCGGCGTACAGCGACATCACCGTCGCCGACACCGCGATCCCCAAGGGCTCACAGATCATGCTGATGCTGGCCTCGGGCAGCCGCGATCCTGACCGTTTCCACGATCCCGACCGCTTCGATCCCGATCGGCGTGACAACCAGCACCTCGGCTTCGGCAGCGGCATCCACTTGTGCTTCGGCGGCCCGCTGGCCCGGCGCGAAACGCAGATCGCGCTGACCGAGCTCGTACGTCGCCTCGACCGCCCCAGCCTGGTTGCCGACCCGCCACCGTACCGGCGCAGCCCCGTTCTTCGTGGTCCGATCCATCTCTACGTCGAGCAGGGTGGCGATTGACGCGATCGCCGAGGCCATCAAGGCCGTACGGGCCGGCGCGCCGGGTCCGGCATGGCACGCGCAGCTCGGGCAAGAGCGCGGCTCCTGGCCCGGGCAGAAGGAGCGGTGGGAGGGAGGAGTAGACCAGATGGTCCGCCTCCCTCCCGTAAACGTCATGCCGCTGCGTTCGCACTGCTTTGTGAAGCGTCTTCCTCGGAATGCGGCTTCACGAGGCCCCGCCCGCGCGTACGGTCCATCAAGCGCCATTCAGGCCGCAGTCCAGCCAGATTCGTGGTGAGGAAGTACGCGGCGCCGCAGGCGAGCAGCACCGGCACGAGTCCGGCAGCGGTCACCGCCGCCCCGGCGAGCAGCCCGCCGAGAGGGATACCGGCCCAGGCCAGCGAGTCACCGAGGGCGTTGACCCGGCCCAGCATCCGGCGCGGCACCCGCTCGACGAGGACGGCTCCCAGCACTGGGTTGACGAAGCCGGCGCCGAACCCGGTGACCGCGAAGACGGCCAGTACCGCCCCCAACGGGGCGTCGAAGGCGAGGATCAGGAACCTCGGTGCCCCTGCCAGCAGGAACCCGGTGAGAACCACCATCCGCCGCCGCAGCCGGTGCGCGACCATCGCGGCGATCAGGCTCCCGCCGACCGCCGCGGCCCCCATCACGCTGCCCATCAGGCCGATCGCGGTCGGCCCGTTGCCGGACTCCCTGGCCCAGACGGGTACGAGCACCGAGACGAACGCCGCGTCCAGCAGGTTGGTGATGCCGACCATGACGATGACGGTGAGCAGCAGCGGCTCGCCTCGCAGGAAGGTGAAGCCCTCGCCGAACCGCCGCCAGTATCCCGGTTCCGTTCCCCCGGCCTGCGAGGGGGCTTCCTCGGCCGCGTGCCCCATGCCGCGAGGCAGCACGAGTTTGATGATCACCGATCCGAGGGCGAAGCAGCCCGCGTTGACGGCGAGTCCGGTCAGGGGACCGAGCAGCGCCACCAGGGACCCGCCGGCCGCCAGGCCGACGGTGGAGGCGAGCCGCTCGGTCACGCCGGACAGACCGGTGGCCCGCTCCAGCGGCACCCGGCCGCGCTCGGCTGCCTCCGGGACCATCACCTCCTTGGCCAGGTCGCCGGGTCCCCGGGCCGCGCCGATCAGCGCGACCAGAACCAGCAGAAGGGGAAAGGACAGCAGGTCCAGGGCGTGGAGCAGGGGAACCGCGGCGGCGGCGGTCGCGCTGGCCAGATCGGTGGTCCAGGAAACGGCCCGCGGGCCGATCCGGTCCACCAGAGGCCCGGTGAACGCCTTGACCACCACGTAGGGAGTCATCTCGCAGAAGGCGACCAGTCCGGTCTGGGTGGCGCTGCCGGTGGTGACGAGGACGAACCAGGGCAGTGCCACAACGGAGATCCGCGTGCCGGTCAGCGATACGGCCATGGCCGCCAGCACCCCGCCCAGCGGCCGTAAGGACCTCTTGCCGGGTATGCCGCCGTCCTCCGAGGCGTCGTCGGTCATGACGTCGGGCTTCCTTCCGCATCCTGAGGGCCGGAAGGGAGCGACGAGGCGGCAGGCGCATCCAGTTCGGGCAGGATCTGCGTGATCACGGCGACCCGCTCGGCTCCCTCGGGGGCATTTGCCGCCGTCTCGGGCGCGTCTCGCCGGTAGCGCGCGATGACTTCCGCCAACTCCTGGTACAGGGCGGCGGCTTCCTCGGGCGTGAGCCGCAAGGCCCAGTCGCTCATGTCGAAGGTGTCCCGCCATGCGCGGGGCATCGTCTGAAGCCCGTTCAGGGTCTGCTGCGTGCGCAGGGTGTAGATGGCGGCGACGGACTGCTCATAGGCCAGTGCGGCCTCGGGCTCCCGCTCGGCCAGCTCCGGATCGTTGAACCAGGTCGTCCGGTGCACCGAACGCCACCAGCGCTCTCGTGCGTTGCCACGTTCCGCGTCCTCCTCGACGAAACCCGCCGCACCGAGCTGGCGCAGGTGATAGCTGGCCGTCCCGGAATTCACGCCCAGCCGCTCCGCGAGGCGGGTGGCCGTCGACGGGCCGTACTTCCGCAGCAGCCCGACTAGCTGCACGCGCAGCGGATGCGCGAGGGCACGCAGCCCCTTGGCATCCAGGACAACCGAGTTCTCTTCGGTGGAGCCATCGGCTCTCTCCGTGGCATCAGTCATACGGCACACAATAGACCGCAAAGAGTTCTTCGCAAATAGTTCTTCGCGAAGAACTCTTTGCGAAGCCTTTCGGCGGCTGGACCAAGACCTTCACCGACCCTCGCCTTTGCGCGGCTGTCGTCGACCGGCTCACCTTCAACGGCACCGTCATCGAGACCGGCACCGACTCCTACCGCCTCGCGAGCACCCGGGCCCGAGCCGAACAGACCGCAGCGGGCTGAACCCCTGAAACCGCTGGACTGCTGCTCAGGGCCACCTGTCAGGCTCCGCCTCGTGGAGGTACTCGATGTCCTGACCGACATGGCGAAAACGGGCCGCCTCGGCCCGGTGTTCAGCGGAGCCGACTGGAACGATGTGACCGCAGCACTCGGCGGACCACCACGCGTCCAGCAGCTGACCCGAGAACACTGCACGCTGCAAGAACGCCTCGAAGGCGCCCGGTCCAGCCTCCGTTTCGCCGACGAGCGCATCGCCGACCTCGAAACCCAACTTCTCGAACAGGACCACTCATGACCGTCCCGCCCGGCTCCGACCCGATCCGTCGCCAGGCCACCAGGATGGTCTCCGCAACGATGTCTGCGGCGTCGTCGGCCCGGTCGGGCCAGCGCATGGCGAAGCCCAGGACCGGGTCGACGTGCTCGGCACAGACGCAGCGGAGGCGCTCAGTCGGCACTGGCCTGGTCGCTGCTCATGTCTCCTCCATGTCCGGCGCCGGTGGGATCGTTGCACCGGCCGACAGCAGTCTCTCCGCCAGCGCGCGACAGCGCCTCCCGAGCTCCGGAGGGTCGAGTACCTCGAAGTCGTGCCCCAGCAGAAGTACGTGCATGAGCACGGCGTCGAGGCTGGCGGCGCCACTGAGCACCTCGCAGAGCTCGTTCCCTCGCCGTCTTACGACGGCCGCCGACGCCGGAATCTGCGCGCGCACCGTGTCGGCCGGTGCGTGCACGAGGAAGCGCGCCTGGTGCGGGTAGACCCGGCTCGCGACACCCTCTTGCACGTATGTTGCCGCGTCAGGTGCCGTGCGCGGGCAGAAGTGCCAGGTCCGTGCGGACGCGTCGGTCATCCGGTCGACGCGGAAGCTGCGCCAGTCGTCGCGATCGAGGTCGTAGGCGAGGAGGTACCAGCGCCGGTCGGAAGTGACCAGGCGGTAGGGCTCGACCCGTCGCCGTCGCACCTCGCTGCCGGACGGGTAGTCGAAGCCTGCCTCGACCTCGTCGCGGCAGGCTCTGGCCAGCGTCATGAGCACCTCGGGGTCGACCGGTGTGCGGCCTCCGTCGAAGGACGCCACCGAGCCGGTGAGCGCGCGTACCTCGTGCCGCAGCCGGGTGGGCAGCACCTGGTCGAGCTTGGTCAGCGCCCGGAGTACGGCGTCGCCGGCGCCGGCAACCGCGTCACCCGCGCCGGCGAGCAGCGAGACCGCGGTGGCGATGCCCTCGTGGTCGTCGAGAAGCAGCGGCGGCAGGTCCTGCCCCGGGCCGAGTTGGTAGCCGCCGCCGACACCCTGGCTGGCATGCACCGGATAGCCGAGTGTGCGCAGCCGCTCGACATCACGCCGTACCGTGCGCGGCGTGACCCCGAGACGGCGGGCGAGCTCGGGGCCGGTCCAGACCTGGCGTTGCTGCAGCAGCCCGAGCAGGGTGAGCACCCGCTCCGTCGTGCCCCGCTCGTTACCGCTTGCCACGTCCATGTCGCCCACTCTCTCAGCAATAGCGGACCGATCCTGTCCGCCAGAGATGTCACGGTGGCTCCATGGATGCAGACGAACTCGACTGGAACCGGACGCTGCGCGAGCAGTGGGAGGTCCACTGGAAGCATCAGCTCCGAGCCCGGCTCGAGAGCCTCACCGACGACGAGTACTTCTGGTCGCCGGTGCCGGATGCCTGGAGTGTGCGGCCGCGCGGCAGCTCGACGGCGCCCGTGCAGGGCGGTGCCGGGGACTTCACGATCGACTTCGCTGTCCCGCAGCCGGTCCCGGCGGCCTTCACCACGATTGCCTGGCGACTCGGTCACGTCATCGTCGGTGTGCTGGCTGCGCGCAACGCGGCGCACTTCGGCGCGCCGGCGGCGTCATACGAGAGCTGGGAGTACGCAGGCAGCGCGGCCACCGCGCTCGACCAGCTCGAGGCCCAGCTCGATGTATGGCTGGCCGGGGTACGCAGCCTCGGCGACGCCGGGCTCCGGGTCCCGATCGGTGAGAAGGAGCCCTTTCCCGAGGCGCCCATGGCCGATTTGGTGCTGCACATCCACCGCGAGCTGATCCACCACCTGTCCGAGGTCTGTCTGCTGCGCGACCTTTACCGCCACACGAACCCCACTACGAACGGAGCAACCCGATGAGCCGCCACATCCAGGTCACCTTCGACGCCCATGACCCGCGGGCGCTGTCGTCCTTCTGGCGCGACGTACTGGGCTACATCCACCCCGGCCCGCCCGGGGTGGACCTGCCCGAGGGCGCCGACCCGCTGGCAGCGTGGGACGACTTCCTCGCGCGGGTCGGCGTACCTGAGGAGCAGCGCAACTCGAAATCGGCCATCGAGGACCCGGACGGACACGGCCCACGCGTGTTTTTCCAGCAAGTGCCGGAGGACAAGGTCGCCAAGAATCGCGTCCACCTCGACATCCGTGCGGCTCCCGGACTGCAGGGAGAGGAGCGGATGGCGGCACTGGAAGCCGAGTGCGACCGGCTCGTCGCACTGGGAGCGACGCGGGTACGTCGCTACGAGCCCGCTCCCCCGATGAGCGCAGGCTTCATTGTGATGGCCGATCCGGAGGGCAACGAGTTCTGCCTGGACTGACGCAGCTCAGCTGTAGTCGCGGAAGCCATGGCCGGTCTTGCGGCCGAGGCAGCCGGCATGACGAGTTGCTCCAGCAGTGGGGAGGTCGCGAAGCCTGGTTTGCGGAACTCCAGGTAGAGAGCTCGCGCTGGATCGCCCGCGACACGTCGTTGCCAACCACGTCGAGGAGCTCGAAGCGCCAGTATTGCCCGTATCTCGGCTGACCCCGCACTTCGGGCTCAACCGTGCCAGTGGGGCCATCCCCGCGGGCGCGGGCGCGGGGAGCAGCCGGAATCAGCGAACGTCCTCGGCGTACTCGGGGGACCATCCCCGGCCGCCGCCGCGAAACTCTGCTCCCCGCGCCCGCGGGGATGATCCCGCGCAGGCCGTCGACCGCCTCGCGGCCGAGGCCTGCAGCACGCTCTCGTCCACGGCGTCCACGGCGCTGGGGGTGAAAGGCGCCGGGTGGGCGGTGACCGCTACGGGCGCCGACAGCACCGCATGCCCGAGGTCTGCCATGGCGTAGCGCAGGCAGACCGTGGCGGTCGACTCCCACCGAGTCCGATCGCAGCGCACCCACGTGCCGGGATCTGCAGCGTCACCGGCACCTCAAACACAGCACCCGACAGATCCACCGCTCCCGCGTACACGAGCGGCCCAATCCCGAAGCCACCGGGAACCGCGCCCTGTCGAACCCGGCGTCGCAGGAGAACTGCGCCTCGTCGAACCAGGCGTCGCCGGAGAACTGTGCCGCGCTGAAATCGGCGGGGCCAGAGAAGTGCACCAGGCTGAACTCGGCGTTGTGGGAGAACTGCGCCCCGTTGAACAAGGCGTTGCCGGAGAACTGTGCCGCGCGGAACCCGGCGTCGCTGGAGAGCTGCGCCCAGATGAAATCGGCGAGGCCGGAGAACTGCGCCCCGCGGAACCAGGCGTCGCCGGAGAACTGCGCGCAGCTGAAATCGGCGTCGCCGGAGAACTGCACCCTGCGGAACCAAGCGGGGCCGGAGAACTGTGCCGCGCAGAACCCTGCGTCGTCGGCGAACTGCGCCGCGCAGAACTCGGCGTTGCCGGAGAAATGCGCCTCGCCGAACCGGGCATCGCCGGAGAACTGCGCCCCGCCGAACTGGGCGTTGCCGGAGAACTGCGCGCAGCTGAACTCGGCGTCGTCGGCGAACTGCGCCCCGCGGAACTCGGCGTTGCCGGAGAAATGCGCCGTGCCGAACCAAGCGGGGCCGGAGAACTGTGCCGCGCTGAAATCGGCGTTGCCGGAGAAATATGCCCCGCCGAACTCGGCGTTGCCGGAGAAGTGCGCCGCGCCGAACTGGGCGTTGCCGGAGAACCGTGCCCCGCCGAACTCGGCGTTGCCCATATGGAGTTTTCCGGTGGTGGGGTCGTAGAGCGCGCTGAGGAGTTGGTCCAGCAGGTCTCGGGTGAAAGGGGTGCAGCGGTGGTCGATGTCGGCGCCGGGGGTCAGTGAAGCCAGGTGGTTGTCACGGTCTCTGTCGGACAGGTGGGCAAGGCATGCGGTGTGGCCGGGCACGTGGATGCCGCGGCAGCCGACAGGATCGGCGGTGGGGTCCGCGCCGTGTCCGCAGTACGGCCGGGACGGCGGCGAGGGGACGGGGGCTGGGGGTGTACTCATGGTCTGGCGGGCTCCGCTGTCATGTGCCGGTTCCGGGTCTCGTTCAGGCAGAACGCACGGTTGGGCACGGTCAGTCCTTCCCGTGGCGGAAGGGGGTGTGCGCCGTAGAGGAGTTCTCGTCGGTTTCGCCGCGGTGGTGGCGTTCGGCCTGGTAGGCGGTCCAGGCATCCGCGCCTTGGCGGATGGACTGGGACGGTGTCCCGGTGCGGCTGCAGAACTCGACGAACGGCAGGTCCGGTTCGGCCAGGCGTCGGCGTCGCTCGGCCTGCGGCTCCTCACAGACGCGCGCCCTGTCGAGGTCTTGGACGCTGCGGGCGCGGGCGAGTTCGTCGACATCGAAGGCGATACGCCGCAGTACGGCCGCCACCCGGACGGATCGACGATCACGGCATGCCGGTCAGGGAAGTCGGACCCCGGCCGCAGGTTCACCACCGGCGGGAAGCTCTCCCGCTCCGCATGGCCGATCCACTCCGCGCACTGCCAGATCCACCCGGCCTCGTCCACCAGGCGCCCGGCCACATCCGCATGCCCCGACAGTTCCTCGTCGTCGCTGCTGGCCGGGTCCTCCGGGGCGGGGCAGCCCGCCGCCCGTAACTCGCCCAGCGCAGCCTCCAGCGCATCCACTGAGGCGGCCTTGGTGAGCTGATGCACCCGGGTGGGCGACAGCCCGGCCGCCTCCGCGGTCTTGCGTACCGATAGCCCGTCAGCCCGCGCCGAGGCCAGCGCCCAGTCCCGTTCCCGCTCGGCCTGCTCCAGCCGCCACGCGGCACGCCGCACCCGAGCCAGCACCCGCCGCTCCCGACGGAACTTCCCAAGCCAGTCACCCCTCACCGGCCACAGCCTGCCAGCCCAGACACAGCCATGCAGAGATGTTCAGCAAACTGAACATTGAAGCTGCGCCATCTTGAAGTAGCTGGTCAGGGTGCTGGTGTGACGCCGGTTCGGGGTGCTCGTGCTGGTCGTGGGCGGCCGTCTGGGGTGTAGATCGTGGGTCAGGGGTGGGTTTGCAGATTCCTGTCCGTCGGCGTGGGTGCCGCTCCTAGGCTCCGGCGCATGATGGATCCCGAAGTGCTGGAGCGGGTCGCCACGCGGCGTGCGGAGTTAGACGGGCTCGAAGAACAGCTGGTCAAGCAGCTGTCGGAGGTACGGGCTGAGCGGGATGAGCTCGCCGTGGCGAGCGGGTGTGGCAGCGGATGAGTGAGCAGCTCGCCGACGAGCGCACGGAGGCCGGGTCGCCGGTCGTCCAAGTGGCGGGTCGGGCGGTGCGGCTGGTTTCGGATCGTGCGCCGGGGGTTGGCTGAGTCCGCGCTGCCGGCGGAGTGCCAGCGCGTCCTGACCGCCGTGCGGCAGGCCGGCGGCCGGGTCTCCACCCGGCAGATCGGCGAGGTACTGGGCTTGGACACCGGGGTGAGGGGCAAGCTGGAGCCGCTGCGCGGGAAGCTGGCCGACCGGGGCTGGCTGCACAAACGACACTGCTACGACGCCATCTGAAGGCCATACGCTCCCGGTGGCGGGCGTTGCTGCCCGGGAGGATCGCGATGATCGTCCTGGCCGTGCTCCGGCACGACCAGCGCTTGGCCGACATGGCCGGCGGCAACGACATCTCCGCCACCACGGTCCGCCGCTGGCGCGACGAGCTGATCGCCCTCCTCGCCGCGAAGCCCCGCGTCTGGACCGCGCCCTGAAAAAGATCGCCAAGCGGGGCGGGGAGGTCGTCCTGATCGACGGCACCCTCATCCCCACCCAGCGCCGCACCGGCAAAGCGAACCGCCCGAACTACTCTGGCAAGCATCGCCGCCACGGTCTGCACGTGCTTGCCCTGACCGACGAGCGGGGCCGTCTGGTGTGGATATCGGCCGCCCGGCCCGGCCGCACCCACGACATCACCGCCGCCCGCAGCGACCATATCCTGGCCCACCTGCGCGCTGCCGGTCTCGGCGCCCTGGCCGACCTGGGCTTCCTCGGCCTGGACGACGACGGGGACAAACCCGTGGTCGCCACCGGCTTCAGGGCCACCCGTGCCCGCAAGCTCGTACCTGCCGAAAGGGAGGCCAACCGCATTCTGGCCGCCGGACGCACCCCGGTCGAACGCGGCTTCGCCCATTTGAAGAACTGGCGGATCCTCACCAAGCTCCGCACTGACCACGCTCGCGCCACCCACCTGCTTCGCGCGCTGCTCGTCCTGACGAACATCGAGGCCACTACAGGCAATTGATCTCTAGCGCAGGCAGCCCACGACCAGCACAAGCACGCGGAACAGCGTCACTGAGCCGGGATCGCCTGGGTGAGGTTCAACGGGTTGCCGTCGGGGTCCTGGATGTGGGCGACGCGCTGCCCCCACGGCATGTCGTTGGGGCCGCTGCGGACCGAGCCGCCCAGCGCCGTCACCCGGCCGAGCATCTCGTCGACGTCGTCGACACCGATGCTGAGCAGGATCCGCGGTGCCGCCCCGCTCCCCGGGTCCGTCTTGGCCACCAGCCCGAGGTCGGTGTCGCCGATGCGCAAGCCGAGGTAGAAGGCCGGGCCTTCTGCCGGTACTCGGAAGATCTCCTCGGCGCCGAACAATTTCGTATAGAAGCCGAGCAGGACTTCCTGGTCGGCAGTGATGATCACTGGCTGGATGGTGGACATGGCACTCCTGTCGAGAACGGTCGTGTCGCTGGGTAGACCGTTCGAGGTCGGTGAACTCATCGGCAAAACGGCCATGCCAGACGATCTACACCCCAGACTGCCGCCCACGACCAGCACAAGCACCCCGAACCGGCGTCACACCAGCACCCTGACCAGCTACTTCAAGATGGCGCAGCTTCATTCAACTGCTACCCACGGCGCCAATGCTCCCGAAGGCCGGTACACGGCGGCGTGCTCCCCGCGCCCGCGGGGATGGTCCCGCGACGGGCTCATCGGGGTTCTGCGAGTGGGTGGAGATTGGAGAACCCTCCCGGACCTCTGCCGCCGACGGCCTCGGGTACGGGCGGGGGTCAGTGCCGCTGCTCTCGCGGCTACGACGGCGGCCGCGCCGGGGCGGGCAGCGGGCACAGCCCCTTGTGGAGGCGGAGCGTGATACCTGGGCCGCTCGCACCATGGATCTCGTACAACTTCGACTCTTCGGCCGTCACGGGCCGCTGACAGCGGGCACACATCATCAGCGGGCCTTTCGGGAATGGCAGAAGCAGGTACAGGTAAGGCGCTCGACGACAACATCGCCGACCCGCACCTCGGCCGGCCCGGGACAAAGACGGTGCCCCTCGCCCCACGAGCCCGCCGTACTGCTCCTGCACTTAGGAGAGGGGACCTGTCCCCGAGTGGTGGACACCTCTGACTCCGGCCCCGGCAGGGGCCGGGTAGGAGGCATCTTTTATGGTGATGAAGGTCTACTCGCCCGAGTTCAAGGCGGACGCGGTCGCGCTGTACCTGTCGGACCCGAGCCATACCTTCGAGGGCATCGCCAAGGATCTGGGGATCAGCCGGGAGACGCTGCGTAACTGGGTGCGGGCCGAGCGGGCCCGCCGCGGTGAAAGCGGCACGACGAACGGCAAGACGAAGGACATCCCGGTGAGCGATGCCACGAAACAGGAGCTGGAGGCCGAGATCGCGGCCCTGCGCGCGGAGCTGAAGGCAGTGCGCAAGGAGAACCAGAAGCTCGCGGTCGAGCGGGACATCCTGCGCAAGGCGACGAAGTTTTTCGCCGCCGAGATGAACTGGTGAACCGCTGCCGTTTCATCGAGGACCACCACCGCGCCTGGGGCGTGAAGCGGTTGCGTCAGGTGCTGGAGGTGGCCCGCTCCAGCTTCTACAAATGGCGGGCCGGCCGCGCGGCGCGGGCCGCCCGTGAGCGGGCCGATGCCGCGCTCGCGGAACGCATCCGGGCCGTGCATACCGAGTGGGACGGCACCTGGGGGCGTCCGCGGATCACCGCCGAGCTGCGCGAGGCCGGCATCCGGGTCAACCACAAGCGCGTCGGACGGGTGATGCGCACGCACGGCATCGCCGGACTGCGGCTGCGCAGGCGCCAGGTCACCACTGTGCCCGAGCCGTCTGCCGCTGCCCTGCCGGACCTGCTGCGGCGCGACTTCACCGCTGCGGCACCGAACACCAAGTACGTCGGAGACATCACCTACCTGCCAGTGGGCGACGGCGAGTTTCTGTATCTGGCGACCGTGATCGACTGCTTCTCACGCCGCCTGGTGGGCTGGGCCATCGCCGACCACATGCGCACCTCGCTGATAAGCGATGCTCTCCAGGCCGCCGCAGCCACCCGTGGCAGCCTGGCCGGAGCCATCTTCCACAGCGATCACGGGGCGCAGTACAAGTCTCGTGAATTCGCTGCTGCATGCGCCGAGTTGGGAGTGATCCGGTCCATGGGCGCGGTGGGCACATCGGCGGACAACGCCCTTGCCGAGTCGTTCAATGCAGCCCTCAAACGCGAGATGCTCAAGGGCACCCGCCGCTTCGAGGACGCCCGCGCCTGCCGCCAGGCCGTCTTCCGCTGGCTCACCCGCTACAACACCCGCCGACGGCACTCGGCCAACGGACAGCAAGCCCCGATCGTCTACGAGCAGCAGTCAGCTACTCTGACACTTGCCGCATAACGACACGAACGGTGTCCACCCTCAGGGGACAAGGCCCGACCTCCGAAGGCCGTGGGAGAAACCGACCCCGCCGGACAGGCTCACCCCCGCACGCGTCCGCCGCGACTTTCGGCACCTCCGCCCGCAAGCCGC